>CAMBOD010000046.1 GCA_945868985.1 Prosthecobacter debontii
CGTTCTGATCGGCGGGTATCGCTGCTGTAAATTTCAGCGTATTACCGCTGCCGATATTAAACTGCCAGATGTGACCGTTCACCGCATTGCTGCTGAAACTGGCGAAGGTGAGTGTGTTGGTGCCCGTGCCCGATAAATTGATCTGGTTGAAGCCCGCGCTCGTGGCAGTGCTTCCAGTTGTTTGCAAGTTACCAAGGGTCTCGGTGGTGGTGTTGCCGATAAAGTTCAGCGTGCCGCCAGCGAGTGTGAGGGTTCTCGTTGTGCCGCCGAGGCGGCTGTCGGTGCTGGTGCCGCTGTTATCAAGGGTCAGAGTTCCTCCGGGGTTTACGGTCGCGCTGCTGGCGTTGCCGAGCTTCGCCGCGCCGCTCAGCGTGAGTGTGCCTGCATTGACGGTCAGTGCCTGGACGAAACTCGTGCTGACGGCGCTGAGATTTGCCGTGCCGCTGCCAATTTTCGTGAGGCTGCCTAGGGCCGGGAGCGCGGTGCTGATGTTGATATTGCCCGCTCCGGCGAGTGTCAGGGCTTGCGCGCCAGCGATGCTGTTCGTGCCGATGTTGAGTGTGGTGAATGCGTCCGCGCCGATGGTGGCGGCGCTGCCGAGCGTGATCACGCCGGAGGTGGAGATGCTGCGGGGGGTCGCCTGTGTTCCGCCGACAGCCTGAAGCGCGCCGCCGGTGTTGATGCCGGTGCTGCTGATGTTGAATGGCTCGGCGATGGTCCCGCCATCGAGCGTCAACGCGTCGAGTTGCACAGCCGCACCGACGCTGTTGGCGACGGTGGTGCTGCCCGCCGCGGTGCCGAGAGCACCTGTATTGGAAACGAGGAGTGCGCCGCCGTTGACGGTGAATGGGCCGGTGAAGAGCGCTGCGTTGAGGTCGGAGGTGATTTTGAAAGTGCCGCTCTCGCCTTTGGTGAAGGCATTGGCCAGATTCGTGAAGGTGCCGGAGTAGGTGACAGTGTTCCCCTGCGTGACATAAACCGCACCTGTGTTAGCGCCGGGAAGCGCGATGGTGCGTGCCGTTGCGAAGGTGCCGTTGAACTGGATGCCGGAGCCGGAGCCGTTGATTGGAGCGAGGTTGATGACGTTTGCGAGGTTTCCCATCGCGCCATCGGATGTCACCCGGATGAGGCCGCCGCCTGCATTGATGGTAATCGTGCCGGTGAAATCGTTCGTGTCGTTGGTGAGCGCCAGTGTGCCGGGATCATTTTTGGCGAGCGTGTTGGTGCCCGTGACTTTTCCGGAAAGCGTCAGCCCAGGAACTACAAGCGCGTTGGTGGCGTTGCTCATGACCCGGAAGATCGTATAGGCGGGATTTCCCAGCGTGGTCGTGCCAGTGAATTCCAGACCAAAGCCGTTGTTGTTTTGCACCTGAAATTCGGTGGAGCCGCCAGTGATGGTGAGATTGTTCAACTGGAGAATTTTGTTCGCCGCGTTGAGTGCGCCGCTGCCGGTGAGTTGGCCCACGGTGACAGTATTTGTACCCGAGGTGAGCGAGTTGCCGTAGTTGATGCTCTGCACCATGCCATTGCCAAGGCCCGCTCCGCTGCCGTCGTTGAGCAACTGGAGCGCGCCGGTTCCGCTGAGCGTGACGAGGCCGCTGCCGAGCGAGCGGGAGTCCACCGCTCTGAGAGTGCCGCCGGTGATGTTGATCGCCCCACTATAGCCGCTGTTGTTGGCATTGAGAGTCGTGGTGCCCGATGAGTTGGTGAAGGTGCCGTTGCCATTGAGCAACGTGGTGACCGTGCCGCCCGTGCCCGTGTAGCTCGTGCCGGTGAGCGCGCCGTTTTGTGTCGTGCTGCCGCCGAAGGTGATCGCGCCAAACGTCTTGCTCAGTCCGCCAAAGTCCACGGTGCCGGTGTTGCTGTTGCCGTTGATGACCAACGCTTGAGTGCTATCAAACGTGCCGCCGCCGGGCGTGAAGACCAGCGTGCCGCCGCCGCCGCCGAGGCGGTAGGTGTTGCTGCTCGGCGTGAGCGTGCCGGTGTATGTCACCGTGCCAAGTGCGCCGAGGGATACAGTTGTGAGGCCAGCGGTGTTAAAGTCGAAATCAGTGCCTGCGTAGTTGTCCGCTGCAATGGCTCCGGTGGAAGTGGTCACAATTTTATTCTGCAGCGCAATGGGGACATTCCCCGCGCCGAAAGACGGGCCGAACAACACGACACCGGGCGCCGTGACCGTGACGTTGCGCCCTAGGCTGGGGATCGAATTGAGCGCGTTGAATTGCGCGATGCCGCCGGTGATGGACATCGCGCCGGTAGAGACGCTGTTGTTGCCGGAGAGCGTCAACGTCCCGCTTCCGGTCTTTGTGATGCCACCACTAGCACCGCCGATGATTCCATCGAACTGGACATCACTGTTCGTTGTAATTGTGCGAACTGAAAATCCAAGATCCACATTGGCGCTGAAAGTCAGTTTGCCGTTATTCGTGGCATCGCCGAGCGTGGCGTTGCCGGTGAATGCGACGGGGTTCAAAACCGTGCGGGGCGTGGTGCTGCTCGAAGCTAGTGCTCCGCCGTTAAAAATGAGCGTGCCCACGCCGAGGGCACTGCTCGTGATGGAGCCGACGGTTCCCACGGGATCAATGCCAATCTGCATTGCACCCGCGCCGGTGAGTATAGTGCTACCGACGTAGGTATTCGCTCCGGAGAAAACTTGAACGTTAGCGCCAATCTTCGTGACGGTCATGCTTGGCGTCGCGCCGTTCAGCAGGCCGGAATACGTTTTGAGTGCCTGCGGATTGAGCGTCAGCCCCGTGATATTCGCGGGCAAAGTCAGATTTCCGCTCCCGATCAGTCCGCCAAATGTGGGCGTATCTATGCCCGTCACGAACGCTAGCGTGCCGGTGCTGGCGGTGTCATACGTGCTGTTTTGCAGCGCGAGGTTGTTTACCAAACGCAAGGTGCCGCCGCTGATCAATGTGTTGCCGGCACCAGTATTTGCCCCAGCGAGAACAAGCGTGCCGTTTTGGATTTCAGTTCCTCCCGCGTAGGTGTTCGCCCCTTTGAGAGTCAATGTGCCGGTTCCGATTTTAACTAGTTTAGTGGAGGTATTTGATGAGCTAAGAATACCGCTATAGATCGTATCCTGATTGTTGTTCCCGATATTCATCGTCACGGGATTGCTCTGGTAGGACATATTCCAATCGCGATTGCCCTTGAAGCCGCCGACGATTGGGTTGGGGACGCCCCATATAATCATACTTCCAGCGTTGATGCCGTTTGGAATATCGGTGGTATTGTAGTCCACTGTAGTGAACTGAAGTGCGAGTGTGTTACCCACAACAATCCCGGGATCTTTAGTGCCAGCATAGGTGAGAATCGTGTCACCTGTGTAGGTATTCGCGGCATTCAGGGAAAAACGACCGCCGCCGCCGCCGTCGCCGCCCCATGCTGTATTATCACCGAAATTCAGACCACCGTTGCCGCTGATGACACCGTTGATGGTTGCCGATTTACGGGTCCATTTCACGATGTTCTGAATTCCCGGACCGAGCACGATATTTCGCCCGGCAGCAAGCGAAGGATTGTTACCAGCATCGCCCAGAAGCAGCGTGCCACCTCCATTGATAGTGATGCTGGCAGCAGCACCCATCTGAGCCTCATTGGTGATCCAGAGCGTGCCGCCGTTGATTGTGGTGCCTCCGCTGTAGCTGTTGTTCGCGTTGGTCAGCGTGAGTATTCCGGGACCAAATTTCGTCAGCCCACCAGTGCCGGTGACGATACTTGCGACCGAGCCGTTACCCGCGCCGGAGCCGACATATACAACACCCTCGGATGAACCGAATGCCAGCGTGCCCCCGGTGATCAGGGATACTGTCGCAGTCGGATTGAGGATCACGCCGCCAAGTCCGCTGTTGGTCGAGCTGAAAACACCACCGTTGACCGTCGTCGTTCCGCTGTTTGTAAGTGTGAACGCACCCACACGTAGCGCGTAGGGATTGCTGGTGTCATTGATCGCTATCGAACTGGCGACATCGGAAATCGTGTTCACCGGGATCGTGCTGGCCGCCACCGCAGTCGTGTAAGTCGCCTGCTTGAACCCTCCGTTTGCAGCCGTGTCCGCAAAAACAAAGCTGCCGACGCCCGTGTTGCCAGTTCCCTCCTGCGCCACGACCGATGCATCATAGATACCAGCACCACTCGCCGCTCCATCTTTGTTCGACGCCGTGGTCTGCCCGTTCACGATGAATTGTTCGCTCGTTTGCAGATTCGCAAGCGAAGTGACGCCAAGGCTCAGGGTCCCCCTCGTGCTCGCCACGCGCGCAAGCACGCTGTCGGGTGCCGCGCCTGCATTGCCGATGGTATAGGCTAGGCTGGTGCCGTTCACAGCCAGTTGCAACGTGCCTGCACGGTAGTTGAACGTGCTGCCTGCCGCCGCATTGACTCCGCTCACTGCATTCGCGCCAGCGCTAGCGGGCGCGATCGAAAGCCTGCCACCCTGAAAAACAACATTGCCATTGCCAAACGGCGTGCCACTCGACTGCGTGCTGTGCAGTGTGCCCGAGCCAATCTTCGTTAGCGAAAATCCGTTACCCGTCACTGCTCCCAATGTCACCTGCACACTGCCGGGGGCAGCATTGCTACTATTGATGATTGTCGGGTTCCAAGTATCAACCGTCGCATCTCCATTGAACGTCGCAGCACCGAAAACAAGCCCCGCCGTGCCGTTGTTCACGTTACCAGCGCGGATCGAAAGCGTGTATGCACCGTTCACATTCAGCGCGCCGAGTGTGTAGCTTCCGCCTGCTCCCGCAGCGTTCTTTTCAGTAATGATAAGCGCGTTTCCATTCAGAATCGTGGCTATGTTAAATGCCAAATCCGACGCATTGTTGAAATCCAGAATGCCGCCACGCAAATCCAGCAGACCGAGGCCCAGCGCTCCAGGGTTCATATTCGCCACTAGCACACCATTTTTGATCGTGAGTGCACCGGTGAAGGTATTCGCCTGATTCAGCGTCGCCACGCCCGTGTAGTCTGTTTCCAAAGTCAGCCCCCCTGCCCCATTCCCCCACGCACCAGTTTGTGTAAAATTGCCTCCTCCGCGCAGCGTCACCGTATTCCCGTTGTCAGCAATCGCCCCAAGCGTCAGTTGCGTCCCGAAGCCAATATTGAAAACCGCCGCGCCCGTCAGCGTGGTCGCCCCAAAAGCCACACCCGCCGTCCCGCTGTTCACATTCGCGCCCATCGCAGTGCTCAACGTATTTCCACCGATGGACAACGTCCCCAACGTATGCGTCACGCCCGCCCCTGCATTGACGCGATCCGAAACAATCGTCGCATTCCCAGAAATCGTTGTGTTGCGGTTAAAACCAAGCGCGCTGTCATTCGCCAGTTCCAGCCGTCCGCCAGAAATACTCAAAGTCGCCACGCCCGTCCCCAGTGCATTCGCATTCCCCTGCGCCCGCAACGTGCCCGCCGATACAATCACTCCGCCCGTGAAAGTATTCGCACCCGAAAGCACCAGCTTGCCGCTGCCGATTTTAGTCATATTAAACGCCCCGCTCACCACATTACTCGCCGTCAGCGTCCGCCCCGCCGCCACATCCCACGACTGGTTCGCCGCCAGAGCCACCAGCGCACTCACCGTCAAATCCTGCGACGCTGCACTCATATCAATCCCGCCACCTGCAAGCGTCAGCGTATTCCCGCCCGCAATCGTCACCGCTCCTGATGGCGACGTAACTTTTAAACCCAGAACAGAAAAGTTCGTTCCAAGGGATGTGTTCAAATTTACCACCGACCCCGCATCAAACACCGCCACATCCGCCGCCACCGGCGCAATTCCGCCCACCCAGTTCCCACCCGTGCTCCACACCGCATCCGTCGCCCCGCTCCATGAAATATTCGCCGCCGTTGCGCTCACCGCAAACAAGGCGGCAAATGGCAGTGCGCAAATTCGGATTCCGCGATGACGCAGGAGAGAGGGTTTCATTTTCATTAGAGAGAAACTGCTGGTTCGGGCGGTGTAGGAGTGGGTGCTTACCTTATGTAACGTCAGCCATCCCTTTCGCAATAGCCTTTTCCTCATATAAAAAGGGCGCGCGGGACCTGCCGCGCATCACCCCGCCCTCAGCGCTTCCAATTCCTCCCAGCGTGCGTAGAGCGTGGCTGTGCGTGCTTTCACGGCATCGAGCTTTGCTTCCCAAGCGGGGAACTCCTTCGCTTTCGTCACGTAGAACCGCGGGTCGCTCAGCATTGCTTCGATTTCCGCTGACTCTTTTTCCGCCTCGGCGATTGCGGCCTCCATGCCGTCGAGTTCGCGCTGTTCTTTGTAGCTGAGTTTGCGTGCTCGCTCTTTTACCGGCGCAGCTTTTACGACGGGCGTTGGGGCGGGCGCGGAGACACTGCGTTTTTCGAGATAGTAGTCGTAGTCGCCGGGCGTGAGTGAAACATTCCCGTCTCCCTCGAATGCGAGGATGTGTGTGCAGACGCGATTGAGGAACCATCGGTCGTGACTCACGAGCAGCACGCATCCGCCGAACTCGGCGAGGCCTTCCTCTAAAATTTGGAGCGTGGATAGATCGAGATCGTTCGTCGGCTCGTCCATCACGAGCAGGTTACCGCCGCGCAGGAGGATTTTTGCCAGTGAAAGTCGCGAACGCTCACCACCGCTGAGCAGCTTCACCTTGGCGTTGATTGCTTCGTCGGTGAAAAGAAAGCGTCGCAGGTAACTGCGCACGTGCAGCCGGTGCTCGCCGAGCACCACCCAATCGGCCTTGCCGGCGATTGCGCTGAGCACGGTGTCCTCGTCGTTCAGCAGTGCGCGGTTTTGGTCCACGTAGTTGATCACGGTCTTTGCGCCTCGCAACACTTCGCCCCACGTCGGCTCCAATTCGCCGAGGATGACTTTGAGCAGCGAAGTTTTTCCGACGCCGTTTCTGCCCACGATGCCGATACGCGCACCAGCGGGAAGGTCGAGCGTGAGACGGTCGAATAATTTACGCCCTGCGATTTCAACACCAACGTCCCGCAGTTCCAAAACGCGGTTGCTGAGCTTCGGCGGCGGCGGGATCACGAGATCCATGTCGCCCTCGCGGTCGGGGCCGTCTTGCGCGGCGAGTTCGTAGTAACGCTCGATGCGATCCACGCTTTTCGTCCGGCGGGCGCTTGGCCCTTTGCGCACCCATTCGAGTTCGCTCGCGAGAAATTTCTGCCTGCGCTTCTCGGTCGCTTCCTCGCCGGATTCTCGCTCGGCTTTGGTCGCGAGGTATTGCGAGTAATTTCCAGGATAGGAAAAGAACCGCCCGCTTTTCAGTTCGACGATGCGTGTCGCGACACGGTCGAGGAAGAAGCGGTCGTGCGTGACGAAGAGACACGTGCCTGCGTAGCTGCGCAGAAATGTTTCGAGCCACTCGACGCTCTGCGTATCGAGGTGGTTCGTCGGCTCATCGAGAATGAGCAAATCCGGCTGTCCGATGAGCGCGCGACAAAGTGCGACGCGGCGTTTCTCACCGCCGCTCAGATCGCGCGCGAGGCGTTCGGCTGCTGGCGCGTGGAGGTTCGTCAATAGACTGCGTAGTCGCGAATCAATGTTCCAGCCGTCGTGATGTTCGATTTCATCGAGCAACTCCGCCGCACGTGTAGATTCGCCCGGTGTGTTTTCGTATTCGGCGAGCATTGCACGCACGTGGCTCGCTCCGTTGAGCACGTTTTCCTCGACCGTCGCCGCTGCATCGAGGTCGAAGTCCTGCGGCAGCCAGCCGATGAGTGCACGGCGTTTGCGGGTGACGGTTCCGCCATCGGGTTCCAGTTCACCAGCGGCGATTTTTAGAAAGGTGGATTTTCCGCAGCCGTTGCGACCGACGAGGCCGACGCGCTCGCCTTCGTGGAGGGCGAGTGTGGAGTCATCGAGCAGCGTCTGGACGCCGTAGCGGACGACGAGACCGCTGGCGCTAAAGACGGGTGTGGCGTTGGATGGTGCAGACATGAGCCGCGCGGGATAGCAGGCTTGCGCCAAAAGCGGCAGAGAGATTTCTGCTTTTTATTTTGCGTCGTCCTTTGCCGCGCTTGCATTCAGGAAATCCAGCACGTCGCGGAAATGCGCCGCGTTCTTCGGATTCACCTCTACACACGCCTCGTGGGCCTCCCTCATCACCTCGCGCGTCGTCGCCTTGTCCGCAGTGTGCGTGATGGCATCACCAGCGCCCACAATGCTCTCCGGCGCGGGACACTCGGAGAAAAGCGCATCCAGCCCCAGCCCTTCGAGCAGCTCGGCATTTCGATCATTGCGATTCACCACCCATAAATCGCCGCCGCCCACTTCGCGCAGCCGCAGTGCAAGCCCGGCGAGCGTTCCCATGAAAGTCGAATCCATCGCCGGGCAACGCTGCAAATCCACCACAAACGCCCGCTTGCCTGTCTCGATCATCCGGCGCGAAAAATCCTTGAGGCCGGGACTATTTTGAAAAGTCCCCTTCCCCTCGACCCGAATCCAAACCGCCGGGCCGCTCTCCATGTCGGCAAATATTGTTGGCTGAAAACTCATATCAAACTCGCACTGCCTCCCATCGCACCGTTCATGCCATTCGTCAAACCGAGTGTCCTAGTTCCAAAGAAAAGACTGCCACAGACCGACGACGTGTCCGTTCTCGATGAGCAGCAAACGCCACGCTTTTATCTTCCCCTCCTCCACGTATTCATCGCCGATGACAGTGAACTTCGTCTCAATCGTCCCCTTTGCCGCAGGGTAGTGTTCCTCTTTCGCCATCACGTGCGAACCGAGATTCTCCTGCCGGTATTCCAAGCGCACCGTAATGTCCGCCTCCCGCTTCGCCCGCCACCACGTATAGAAATAATGACCGTATCTCTCCGCCCGGTCGTAGTTATTGACCGCACCGAAATTCATCCGTGCCCGCTCAAACTGGATCATCGGGCTGATCGTCGGCTTCTGCGCATTCGGGTCACGCGGGTCGTTATAAAATTGCGACACTTTGCGCACCTCGAAATCATCCGACAGCGCAAGCGGCAGCACCTTCACCTTCGAGATAGGAATCTGGCGCAGCGGTTCTTTTTGAGTGCTGCAAGCGGCCAGCGTGAGAGCTGCGAGCAAAACAGGGATGAGGCGAATCATGGTGCCGAGTTAAAACCAACCCGCGCGCAGGATGCAACGCCGCAGATTCACTCGCCTCTCGCCCGCTCCGTGCTACCACTTTTACAAAATGAACATCCGCCACGCATTCCTCATCGCACTCGGCCTCGCATGTCCGGCACTCGCAGCCGAGCCACCGCAGGA
>CAMBOD010000047.1 GCA_945868985.1 Prosthecobacter debontii
CGACGCCCATGTTTGCGAAGCGGACGGCGAGGCGGCGGCTGATGGTGACTTCGCGATTTCCCGGCACGAACCACCGGCCCTCGACGAGTTTCACCTGCGGGCGGAGCGCGACGCCGTTCGGTCCGGTGCCACGAAAAACAACATTTGCGCCGCCACTGTTTGCACCAGCGCGCGGGAGATAGATGACGACGAGCGTATCCGCTGTGATGAGCGCGCGCCCGTCGCTGTCGCGTGCGATTTCCTCCGCGTATTGCACCGAGGCGAGGTCGGCGCGTGTGATCTGGCTGCCGGATTCGGAGTCGGAGCCACGCCGCGTGATGAGAAGATTGCGCGGGTCGCCAGTGTTGCCTGCCGCTTTTTCCAAACCCGTGGCCATCGCCTGCATCCACACCCAAACGCCGACTACGACCATCACAGCGCCGATAGTAGCGAGCGAGGAACGCCAGCGGACGATGACGTTGCGGATGCTGTATTTAATGGGCAGAGCCATCGGCTGGCAGACTGTTTGTTTTGAAAAGCAGCGCTTACTTTCCGCCGCCGATGAATGCGCGACTCATCACGCGCCCCATGTTGCGCATCTCGTTTCGCTGTTTGAAGGAGTCTTGCAGGATGTTGACTTGATCGGGCGTGAGCCCCGCTTGCGGTGCGCGGGAAAGAACGCGCGCTTGATACGCCTCCTCTTTTTGCTGTTGGGCCGTGGCTTCTGCGTCAGACATCAGCATCGCCATGCCGGGACCGCCGCCGAGGTCGGGGATTTCGTTGCTCGGGTTTTTCATCCGTTCCTCGCGCATTACGTTGAGCAGGGAGTCCCGCTGCTGTGGTTGAAGGGGTTGATCTTTTTGTTGGAAACTGCGGTCGAAAAAATCCAGCGAGCGCCGATCGCCGACAGTCTGCTCGTAGGCGGTCAGTTCGTTGAAGCTTTGCTCGCCGAGCACGCCTTTTAGCTTCGCGTCGTATTCCGCCTTCGTCGCCTCTACTTCGCTGCGGACGGCCGCCATGCTCGCGTCGTCCGTGCTTTTTCCGTCCATGAGTTTTCTGCCTTTGTCGAGGGCGGTGAAATTGCGCTCAGCCAGCAGCTCGGAAATCAATTTGGAATCCTGCTCGCTGATACCGAGTTTTTTGTAGAGCGGTGCGTAGGCTCCGCTGACCATTCGCTCGCTCATTTGCATCATCGCCTTGCGCGTCTCCGGCTTGTCCATCTGCTTGGCAAATCCCTGCATCATCCCCCGCATATCGAACTGTTGCTTTTGTCCGCCATTCTTCGCCGCAGAGCCCGCCTCGGTTGCTTCGCCGCCAGCCGTCGCGATTTGCTGCATATTCTTTTTGGCGTCGTCGCGCTCCTGCATCAGCGCCGCATTTCGAGCCCGCAGGGAAATGAGTTCATCATTTGCCTTGGCGAGGCCGGCTAGTGCGTCGCGCAGGGCCTTTTCATCGGCGGCGACTTTTTCGTTGAGCGCATCGAGTTTCCTTTGAGTTTCGTCGGAACTGCTCATTTGCATGATGCCGAAAACGCTGCCTGCTATCGCAAGAACCGCGAGGATTGGGATGAGTAGCTTGTTCATATGACGGTGAAGGATTTGGCTGATGCTATCCGCGATTCGGGCGTGGTGGAGGAAAATTTCCGATTCTGACGTTGCGTCTATTTGAGCGGTGCATTCTTTCTGTCTCGCAAACGGGGTGCTGGCGGGTTGAGGAATGGCGTATGGGTCGCGTCGTTTTCATCTTATTGCTTATCGCTGCCGTTCCGTATGCGCTCAATGTCTGGTGGCAGGTTCGCCGCGTCAGGAGCGTGCGCGAGAGGTCTTTCATTGTTCGCACGCATGTAGCCGTAGCCATATTCTCAGTGCTGGCCGTGATTGCCTTGGTGATGCTCACGGTCACGGGACTGTTTTTAGCGCTGCCGCTGATTGGAGCAGTCGGCATCGCAATGCGCCAGGGGATTCGCAAAGCACGTGCACGGATTCAAGCCGAGGAAAGCGATCCGCTGAGCCGGGCCAAGCGCGTGAATTGAGAGGCCGCCAAGTTGTGCTTGGAATCAGCCGCAGTTTCTTCGCAAGTTCCAGTGAGCATGAAAATACTCCCCGCAATCTTCGCCATGATAGCCACCGTCACATCCACCTCCGCAGCCGAATCTGCTGCACAAACTGAAATCCCATTTTACGTTGGCACCTACACGAGGCCGCCAAGTGAATCGAAGGGTATTTACCGGGGTGTTCTCAATCTCGGCACGGGCGCGGCCCGCATCACGGGCCTTGTTGCCGAGGCGAAGAACCCGACTTTCCTCGCGCTTCATCCGGACGGAAAATCTCTCTACGCAGCCATCGAACTCGACGGCGGCGGAGTCGGTGCGTGGGCGATTGAAAAGGACGGAAGTCTTCGACTTTTGGACACGCAGAGCACGCGCGAGAAAGGCAACTGCCACGTGTGGGTGGATGCCAGCGGGCGCAATGTCCTCGCTGTCAGCTACAGTTCCGGGACTCTCGCCAGCGTGCCGGTTGAAGCCGCAGGAACACTCGGCGAGCCCACGTCATTCATCCGGCACGAGGGAAAAGGACCGAATTCTCAGCGGCAAAACGAGCCGCACGCGCACGCCATTTATACGAATGGCGATTTCGCCTACGCGTGCGACCTCGGGACGGACGACATTTTCATCTACAAATTCGATGCGGCGAAAGGGACGCTCACACCTCACAATCCGCCGAACGCAAAAGTCCCGCCCGGCAGCGGGCCGCGTCATCTCGCGTTTCACCCGAAGGGCGGATTTGCCTACGTGTGCAACGAATTGACCAGCGCCGTGACGGCCTTCGCGCACGATGCGGCGAAAGGCACGCTGGTCGCGCTGCAAACGCTCAGCACGCTTCCCGTCGGCGCACCTGATGCCGGTAAAAATTCCACGGCGGAAATCTTCAGCCACCCGAACGGCAAGTTCCTCTACGTCTCCAATCGCGGTCACGACAGTATCGCGATTTACACCATCGGTGCGGATGGAAAATTGACCTTCAACGAAGCCGCCCCCGCCCACGTGAAAAACCCGCGCGGCTTCAATCTCACTCCCGACGGGCTCTGGCTCGTCGCCGGCGGGCAGGACAGCGCGAACCTCGCCATTCATAAAGTGGACGCGACCACGGGCGCTCTCACTTTCACGAGCGAAGTCACCGGCATCTCCATGCCCGTGAGCATTGAGTTCGTGAAGTAGCTAACAAGGAGAGGGGCCGTCTCGGCCCCTTGTGCCCCGTGAGGGGCACCCTTTCAGGGAGCAGGGGGCCGGGACGGCCCCCCTCCTTGCGCAATCGCCGCCGCATACACGGCGCGCAGCGGCACGCCTGCTTTTTCCGCGACGGCACGGCAGCTCTCGAACTCCGGCGCGACCTGCACCACGCGTTCACCTTTCAATCCCAGCTTCACAGTCACCTCGCCAAACTCCGTGCTCACTTGCGCAAAGCGGCGGGCGAGTTTCAGCCGCACGACCTTCTCCACGCGCAGACCAAACGCGCTCGTCTCGGCGAAAATAAGATCGGTCAGCGCGGCCACGGCGCTTTCCTCGCAGAGCACGGTGAGCATCACGCCGGGGCGGTTCTTTTTCATCTGGACCGGCGTGAGCCACACATCGAGCGCACCGGCGGCGAACAGTTGCGCCATCACCGCGCCCGTGATCTCCGGCGAGAGATCGTCGAGATTGGTTTCGAGCTTGGTGACCGTGTCCGTTTCGTAGCTCATGGCTGCGAAAAATTACGCCAGTTCACCGAGCACTGCACGCAGAACATTCGGGCGGGCGGCGAGTTCACGCGTGCCGAGACCGTAGCCGATGCGCTCGATCTTCATCGCTGGCATGTCGCCAAAGCTCACGGCAAATTCCGCAGCGATCGCAGCCCCGGTGGGCGTGATGAGTTCGTGCGGTTCATCAATCTGCCCGAGCGGTATGCCCTTCAAAATCTCCAGCGTTGCGGGCGCCGGCACGGGGAATGTGCCGTGCGCGCACTCGACCGTTCCGTGACCGTCGTGCAGCCGGGAAACATAAACTTTCTCCACGCCCAGCGCCTCGATGCCCACGCATGAAAGCACGATGTCCGCGATGGAATCGAACGCGCCCACTTCGTGGAAGTGAACGCTCTCCGGCGGCTGCCCGTGGATCTTTCCCTCGGCCACGGCGATGCGGTGAAAAATGCCCACGGCGTGCTTCTTCACGAAAGCGGACAGCTCACTATGCTCGATGATCTCGCGGATTTGCGCGTAGGTGCGCGAGTCCTCGTGGTGATGATGATGACCGTGCTCCTCATGCCCATGCTCGTGCGCGTGCTCCTCATGCTTGTGCCCGCAGCAATCGTGGCCGTGCTCATGTTCGTGCTCGTGGGAGTGTTCATGCGAATGCGACTCGCCGCCGTGTGAATGTTCGTGCGTGTGCGTGTGCTCATGCTTCCCGCCGTCGTGCGAATGTTCGCCGTGGCCGCAGCACTCGTGCTTCTCCTCGTGCGAGTGCCCGTGTTCATGCCCGTGGCCGTGCCCGCAATCCTCCCCGTGCGTCGCACCGCCGTGGATGTCGAACTTCACACCCTCGATCTCCTTCCGTTTCGCACGGTCATAGTGCATGTGGAAATCGCCGAGGTTTAGTTTGCTCAATTCCCACTCCAGCGCGCTGGGTTTCACGCCGAGGTCGAGAAGTGCGCCGACAGTCATATCGCCGCTGATGCCAGAGATGCAGTCAAGGTAGAGAGCTTTCATGAAAAGAGAGAGTGAGAGTGAGAATGAGTTCAGTGCAAGCACCGAGGAGCACCAACAGCACGCACGCACATTGCGGCCCTTTCATTCTTGTCTTCGCTGATTCGGAGCTTTAGGCAGCGGTTCATGTGCATACCTCCTTTGAAATTCCAAACCGTTTCCCGCTTTTTCTCACGCATCGCTGGCGCGTGTGTTCTTCTTCTATTGTCGCTCGCTGGCCCGGCTGCCTTTGCGGATGAAAAACCTGTGGTCGGTTTGATTCCACATGCGCAGCAGGCGGTGGTCATTGACGGCAAGCTCGACGAATGGAAGGGGGCATTTGTCACACCGCTGAATGCGACGCATCCGGACGCGATGAACCGGGCGACTTTGATCTCCTATTTGTGGGATGAGCAGGCGCTTTACGTCGGCGTGCAGGCGCTGGATACAAATCCGACGCACATAGCCGGTGATAACGCGCTCTACGACGGCGATGCGATCGAGTTTTATCTCGATGTGAGGCAGGGGGAGGAACTTGGCGGGAAGAGTTGGGCGCCGGGGACGTTGCACGCGTTTTTCACGGCGATTACCGGGCATGAGATCAAGCCCCGTTTTCGTGTCCGCGACATGCCGGCGTTTCGCGGCTTGGAATTGAAAGGCGTGGAACTGGTGGCCGCGAAAACTGCGAACGGCTATACGATGGAATTCAAGCTCCCGTGGGCCAATTTCCCGAACATGACGCCCAAGGCGGACATGCCGCTGGGTATTGACATCGAGATGGGGAGCGCGGACGGCGGGCGTCGAGTCCACCGCACGTTTGCCTATAGTTCACCAACGAGTGTAGGCACTCCATCCACGCATGGCCGCGTGATGCTCGTGGATAAAGTGGACACCGCCAGTGTGAAGCCATACAGCCGCGCGCTGATGCCGTTTGATGCGCAGGTGCCGGGCAACTACGGGCGTATTTATGGCGTCGCGTGCATCTCCTCCACCATCGCGGATGTGGTGGCGAAAGTGGATGCGCAACTGCTCGATTCCAACGGCAAGGTGAAAAAGAAAATCGAGAACGCAGGAATCAGCACCGTAGGCGATGTGATGAAAATCTGGCGTGGGGAATGGGAGACCTTCGACCTTCCAAACGGGACATACACTTTGGCGCTGACCGCCCGCGACGCCGAGGGCCACATCATCGTAGAGCGCAGTCTGCATGTGGTGTTGGAGCAGTGAGTCCCGTATCTGTGAGCAATCCTTCGACGGAGTTTCGCCGTGATGCTAGATAGCAATGGATGGGCGGGGTGTGCCAATTGGTGCATGGCAGCTTTTGGCTTTCGTGATTGATCTTCACGTCGGGAGATCGGACATCGGTCTTTCTCAATCGAATATTCCAAAACCAACCTACGAACCATGAAAACCAATCTCTCCCGTCGTCACTTCATCTTTTCCACTGCGGCTGCCTCGCTCGGGCTTTCGACGCTGGGCTTGCGGCGTGCGCGGGGGGCTTCGGCGAATGGGAGGTTGCGCGTGCTTTCCATCGGGACGGTGGGGACGATTGGGGCGCATGATAGGAAGCAGGTGAATTCGCACCCGGACGTGGATATCGTGGGCCTTTGCGATGTGGATTCCAATTTCCTCGCTCAGGCGGCGAAGGATCACCCGGAGGCTTTTCAGTGCAAGGATTACCGCGAGGCGTTTGCGAAGCATGGGGATAAATTCGATGCGGTGATCGTGTCGGTGCCGGATCACTCGCACGCTCCGATCATGCTGACTGCGCTGGCCCACGACAAACATGTGTATGGGCAGAAGCCGCTCGTCCACCAACTCGCCGAGATTCCGATGATGGAGCGTGCGTTGAAGGCAAAGCCGGGTCTGGTGACGCAGCTTGGCAATCAGCGGATGGTTTTCCCCGGTCGCCGCGCGGCGGTGGAGCTTCTGCGCCGGGCGGAGTTGGGGAAGGCGATTGAGGCGTTCACTTGGACGGGCTCTCCGAATCCCGGGAGCTATTTTAACTTCGAGAAGACGCTGAAGGAGAATGCGACGGTGCCGGCAAATCTCGATTGGGATCTGTGGCTCGGGCCTTGCGCGAAGCAGGAATATTACGACAACCTCGCCCCGACGAAGTGGCGTTCGTGGTGGGAGTTTGGAACCAATGGCCTCGGGGATTGGGGTTGTCACATTCTGGATGTGATCTTTTTCGCCTACGATGAGTTGCTGTCTCCGGTCTCTGTGAAGACGGACACCGCAAAAGCGGCTGACAAATTCTTCCATGTGAGTCCGTGCAAATCCACGATCACTTACGCGGTGAACTCCGACAAATTCGCAAACAAGACTTTCCCGATTCACTACTATGATTCGGGGCAGGCTCCGACGAAGGAGCAGATGCGAATCCCAGAGGATGTGAAGGGCGACAACATGACGGTGGTCGTGTGCGAGAAGGGGACGCTGGTGCTCGGAGCCGAGGGCAAAATTAAGATTTGGCGCGATGGAAAGGCGGAGGACGGGCTGTCGCTGCCGGGGCTGCCGGAGTTTCCGAAGCTGAACCACTGGCACGCGTGGGTGGATAATTGCCTCGGCAAAAAGACGGAGTTGCGCACGCCGTTCAAGGACGCGGTGCGTATGACGGAGGCTGCGTTGCTGAGCGTGAAGGCGACACGCTTCCCCGGTCAGGAATTGCTGTGGGACAAGGCGAAGCTGGCGTTCACGAACAATGCAGAGGCGACAAACACTATCGTGAGCCGCCAATACCGCGAAGGCTTCGCGCCGCCAAAGGTGGGGTAGTTTCCACAGAATGCGCGCGTGCTTTTGATGGAACGCCCTGTTGCTTAATCGCGGAGGCAACGATAGGCAGCGGAGCTTTTCCAAATGATACACACTCACATTCTCACCCGCGCTTTCATCCCGCTGCTTTCTCTCATCGCGCTGAGCGTGGCTGCCGAGAAGGAGGAGGGCTGGAATCCGGATGTAAAATTTCCGGCGCTCGCGCCTGCAGAGGCGATTAAGACTATTGAGATTCCAAAGGGCTACCGGCTGGAGTGCATCGCGAGTGAGCCGATGGTGGAGGAGCCGGCGAGCTTCGCTTTTGATGGAAACGGCGCGCTGTATGTGTGCGAGTGGCGCACGTATATGCAGGATGAATTTGCCACCAAGCAGCTCGACCCTGTGAGTCGTGTGGTGAAACTCGTGGATACGGACGGCGACGGCATCATGGATAAACGCACGGTGTTCATTGATAACGTCATTCTGCCCCGCACGGTGCTGCCTCTCCACGACCGGGTGCTGGTGAATTTTACCCAATCGGATTCAGTCTGGGCTTACTTCGATGACAACAAGGACGGCGTCGCCGACCGCCGCGAGATCGCCTTCGAGGGCGGAAAAAATAACGGGAACATCGAGCACCAAATCTCGGGAATGCTGTGGAATCTCGACAACACGATCTGCTCGAATGACTACCGCTTTCACTACGCCGATGGAAAATTGACACCGGGCAGGCACGCCGTCGGTCGCATCAGTCAGTGGGGCCTCGCTCGCGATGACGACGGTCGTCTTTTCTGCTCGTGGGCGGGAGGTGCGAATCCGGCGCACTCTTTCCAGCTCCCGGCGGGTTATCCGATTTTGAAAGTGAAAGAGCACGCTGCCGGATACGGAGTGCCGTATGCTTCGTGTAAAGTTTGGGATCAGTCCTCCGGCCACTACAACGTCGCGGAGCAGCGCATCCTCACGGAGTTCTCCGCGAGCTGCGGGCAGACGGTGCTGCGTAGTGATTTAATGCCGGAGTTTTATGGGCGCGTGGTGACATGTGAGCCGGTGGGGCGTTTGCTGCGCATGAGCACCGTGACTTGGAATGATGGACTCGGCGTGGTGGATAACTCATTTCCAAAAAGCGAATTCATCCGCAGCACCGATGCGTATTTTCGCCCTGTGTGGAGCGAGACTGCGCCGGATGGATCATTCGTATTTTCCGACCTCTATCGCGGAATCATTCAGGAAAAAGCGTGGTTCCCGACTGGCCCCAATGACAAGCCCGTGGAGTGGGTCGAGCGTTATCATCGCGTGAAAAAATGGGGGATGCTCGAAGTCTTCCGCCACGGTCGCATCTACCGAATGGTTCCCGATGGAAAAAAGACCGGCCCGCAGCCACACATGCTCGACGAGACACCCGCGCAACTCGTCGCTCACCTCGCGCACGCCAACGGCTGGTGGCGCGACACCGCGCAGATGTTACTCGTTTCACGTGCGGATAAATCGGTCGTCCCAGCGCTCGTCACGATGGCCGAGAGTCACGCCGATGCAAACGCACGCATTCACGCCATGTGGACGCTGCAAGGGCTCGATTCGCTTTCAAAGGCGACCATCATCGCCGCTACGAAACACGAGAACCCGCGAGTCCGCCGGGCAGCAGTGCAACTCGCAGAGCCTTTGCTCCAAAAGGAGGATGCTGACATCGCAAAAGCACTATCCGCCATGCTCGTCGATACCGAC
>CAMBOD010000048.1 GCA_945868985.1 Prosthecobacter debontii
TGGCGCGGACGACGCTGCCGCCGGTGGCTGGCTCGGGGCGTTCGACTTTTGGCAGGGCGGGGCCGCCTTTTACGATGTTGTCGGCAAAGGTGTAGATTTCGGGGGCGTCTTCCCAGCCGTTGCCGTGGCCGTGGGCGAGGAAAGGGCGCAGGCAGAGGCTGCTGGGCCCGGCGGTGAGCTTTGAGGATCTGGAGAAGATGTCTATTTGGAAGACGGGGTCGGCGACGCCGGTTACCCAAAGCGTCGGCATTTTGGCGAAGGGGAGGTGGGCGGAGGGGTCCCACTTGGTGCGGTAGTCGGCGAACTGGGCGTCGGTCATGTTTTTGGGCGGGAACCATGTGCTGAGGCCGGGGTTGTCGCTTTCGTGGATGAAGCCGCAGCCGTAAATCGGGATGACGAATGCGAAGCGCGAATCTATCCCGGCGACGGCGCTGACGGTGGTGCCGCCCCACGAGATGCCGGTGAGGCCGATTTTCTTGGGGTTGATTTCGGGGAAGGAGCGGAGGAGGGAATTGGCGCGGATGACGTCGGCGATGGCGTGGTAAAACCACTGTTCCTTGTCGGGCAGGGCGCGGTCGCCGAACCAGTCAATGCGCGAAGGCCCGGCGTTGGGGTGCGCGGCTCCGAGCGGTGTGTTTCCTTCCATGCCGTGGTCTTTTCCACCGGGCAGATGCCCCTCCAAATCCATCGCGATGGCTGCGTAGCCGTGGTTGTTCCAAGTCCGCACCCAATTCGGATACGCCGTGCCGCCGCCGCCGTGCGCGCAGACGACCGCAGGCCAGCCACCCTCCGGTGGTTTGCCCTCCGGCGCTGCGTAGTAGGCAAAGACCCACGTGGGCTTTCCCTTGTAGTCCGCGCCTTCGTAGAAAAATGACTTCATCCCTTTCGCCGGACGTTCGGTCGTCTGGTGCATCGCTGGCGGCTTTGAAAGCGCGAGCCCGTCCCAGACGACCACGCGTTGCGCGGGCTTGGCCTCCGGTGCTTGGGCGAAATTGGTTGCTGGAATGAGCGTGGCGGCGAGTGCGATGACGACGGGAAGTTTCATGGTGTTTGTGTGTGGATGCTGGCGATCACGATGGAAATGCCAAGGGCGAGAGCATCACAATCCACGGAGGTGGACAAGTCTTTGTCTGTTCTGCCGAAATGGAAGGAGGGCAATTCATGCTCGCCACGCTGGGGTTTTCAGCGGCAATTTTCCGTTCATGAAATCCATCCCGGAGGGAGTCACCGTTGTCGAACACCCGCTCGTGCGTGTGAAGCTGACGCGGTTGCGCGATGAGCGGACGGAGCCGGGGGAATTCCGCGCACTGCTGGCGGAGTTGGCGTTGCTTTTGACGATGGAGGCGACGCGCGACTTTTCCACGCTCCCGTGCAGGGTGCGAACGCCGCTAGATGATTACGAAGGAGCGGCGCTGACGAGGCCGGTGGTGATTGTGCCTATTTTGCGGGCGGGGCTGGGGATGGTGGACGGGATGTTGCGGGTGATCCCCGGTGCGAGCGTGGGGCACATCGGGATGAGGCGTGATGAAAAGACGCACCGGCCTGCTTGCTACTATTTCAATATGCCACCGCATTTTGCGCAGGCGGACGTTATCGTGGTGGATCCGATGCTGGCGACAGGGCACAGCGCGAGTGAGGCGATTGCGAAGCTGAAGGAAGGCGGGGCGCAAAGCATCCGGTTTCTGTGCGTGGTGAGTTGCCCGGAGGGGTTGGCGCAAATTCGCGGCGCGCATCCGGATGTTCCGGTTTTCACCGCAGCGGTGGATGAGCGGCTGAACGAGAAGGCATACATCGTCCCCGGTCTCGGCGATGCGGGGGACCGTTGCTTTGGGACGGTATAGTTATAAAAATCACCCCCAAACTTGGCATCGGCATTGCTATAACAAAAATGCCTTCCATATTTTCCATAATGCGAAAAGTGCCCGCATTATGAAACTGTCCCGTATCTCGTTTGCTCTTTCCGCAGCCCTTCTGTGCTCCTTTGCACACACTGAAGCAGCGGTCTATGACCTCTCCACCAATTCGTCCGTAGCTGTGGATACGATCTACGGCACCGCGATTTTCCAGACTGATGCCACACAGCCCGCAGGAAGTGGCTTTTTGGACAACAAGGGCGACATTTTCCTCACCCTTCGCAACAATGGCACGGAGCAGGGCTACAACACGGATGTGCGGCCCGCACCGTTCGATGTGCAGCGCGATGGCAACCGTTTCAATAACGGACTCAAGCTTTCCGACCTGAGCATCGTAAGCGGTGAAGGCGGGAAAACGTATTTTGCGTTTCTCATTGATATCAATGAGCCGAACAGCGCGGACAAGAGCATGATTTCGCTCGATTCGCTGAAGCTCTACACTTCGCAAACGGCCAACCAGAGCACGACCAATGTGGATTCACTCGGTGTGAAGCGCTTTGACATGGATCTGCCTGCCGACAGCTACATCAAATACAACGACCTCAACTCGGGGAGCGGCGAGGGCGACATCATGTTCTTCGTTCCAACGACGGCGTTTTTTCAAGATGGCTTCCTCGGTCAGGCGGCGGCGAGTATGAACGACTACGTGTATCTCTACGCGCAATTCGGCACGAATGTTGACGCTAATACGGTTACGCAGGGCGGCTACGAGGAGTTCTGGACTGTAAAAAACGTTCAGGCTGTTCCCGAGCCTAGCACTGTGTTGCCGCTTTTGAGCGTTCTTGGTGCAGCCATCGGCATGAGCCGTCCGCGCAGCCGCCGTTCCTAGTCCGGCCTACTGCTGGGGAACAAGCAAGCCCTCGATTTCGCGACGGAAGAGGGTGTCGGGATCGCCACTCGATCCCGCATAGATGATCTCGATCACCTGCTGAGTCAGGTTTCGTTCGCGACGTGCAACTGCCCGGAGAGATGCGGCACGTGTGTCCTCTTCTGGATGAATGTCCCCACTGTCCGCAGGGCTATTTTGCCAAAGGCAGAAATACACGTGGGCGCGTTCGCTCTGCCGCGCAAAAGTCATCGCACGGAAAACCGCCCGACTGCCTGCGATTTGAATTTGAATCGGAGCGCGCTCTTCAGCGAGCGCCCAGCCCACTGCCGGGAGGCAATTTTCAGGACGGTGCAGACGCGCGAGGATGCGAGAACGGCTTGTGCCCGCATCCCAGCGAAACGCGAAAGCCAGCCACTGTCCTGCCTCGCTACTCCACGCCCCGGCTCGTGAGGAGTCGGCCTGCAACTGGGCGAGTGTATCGGCTGGCAGTTCGATTTTGCGAAAAGCCTCACGTTTTTCGGGAAATGCGAAGCACCATGCAGTCGGGCGATTGGTTTCGCCGGAGCGGAACCACATTTCCGTGCCCGCGATGACAAAGGCGAACCACACAGCCAATCCCAGCGAGAGAGAACCGCTGAGCTGTGCGGCCGGCTTGGTATTTTCCAAGAAATCCGGTTCGCGGTGCCCGCGCAATAACAGCAACGCCGTCAACCAAAGCAGAACAAAACAGATCGTTAGCACCGTGAAGCCCGCAGGATCATGGTATTGCTCCACTGAGCTGACTCCCTCTGTCGCAGCCCGCCAAGCGAGAAAAAATGTGCGACCGACATTGCAGGCAAATGCCAGCACAACACCCGCACCGACGAGTGCAGCGTGACGCAATGCATTGAAGCGATACATCTCGCCGAGAAACAGCGCCGCCATGAGCGACGCTTGAAGCGAGCGAACTCCACTGCACGCTTCGCTCACACCCAATGGTCCGACTTTGAGTTGAATGACGCTGCCCATCGGCGCGGCGGCGATCCCGAATGCGTTCAGTAGGTCGCACGTCACGATTGTCACAATATTCATCAAACCATGCACCGCGGGCTGCTCCAGCGCGCCGGGCCATGGTATGGAGGTGAGTATGAATGCCGCCGGAAATGCAAAATGGTGCGCCCATTTTTCTCCGCCTGCTGTGGCAAAAGTGCTCACCAGATATCCGATGACAACGATCGCGAGTGACCAATTAAGTAAACGCCAGTCGGGGTTGGGCTGTGCGATCAACCAAAGTGGGGCAAACGCGTTTGCACACAGAATGAGTCCGCTTTTTCCCCAAAGCGCAGGCGCGGCGGGGTCGGGCCGCGAATGCCAGCGTCGCCAGCCGAGATAGAGGGCGAGCGGAGGGACCATCCAGCCGAAGCTGTATTGAGGGTTCGCCGACCACTGCGCACTCAGCAGCCAGCAGAGCAAAAGCCAGACAATAGCAGCGATGGCGGCGGGCAGGCGGTGAAACATGATGGTGCGTTCTTGCTGCTGTAATTGCACGGAGCAAGCGAAGAACTGGCTCATTGTGCAATGTTCGGGCCATCTGGCCGTCCGTTTGCTATCGCAGTCACTGAATGAAGGAAAATGCCGCCGCTAATTTCTGGAGCAAAATCGCGCTTCAAATCGGAATCGTAGTCATCACTGTCGTCGTGCTCAGCGTGGGCGGCTGGAAGGGCTACAAGGTCTGGCAGGTCAACAGCCTGATCCGTCAGGCGCGCTCGCATTTTGAAAAGAATGACTACCAGTCAGCGCTGATCGCCGGGCGTCGCGCCATCGAACTGAACCCTTCCTCCAAAGACGCAACCCGCGTTGTGGCCGACATCGTGGATCGCGTCGGAATTGCCGAGGCCGTCCATTGGCGTCGTCGCGTGGCAGAGTTAAATCCCGGCTCCACGCCGGATACACTCGCCTGGGCGCGCGCGGCGGTGAAATACGCAAATTTCTTGAGTGCTAAAAATGCATTGGATGCAGTGCCGCAGGCTGCTCGTGCGAATGCAAACTATCAGCAACTGGCGGCAGGCGTGGCCGTGGGACTCGGGCGACCGCAGGATGCAGGGGCGTTTTTTGCGGAGGCCAGACGTCTTGAGCCGGGCAACGAGCAGCATCAATTCAATCACGCGCACTGGACACTGGAATTCGACCGTGATCCTGCGCGGCGCGAAGCTGCGGAGGCCGCCTTGCAGAAACTCACTGCATCCAGCCAGTTTTCGATTCATGCCCGCCGCGCGCTCGCAGGCTCAAAAACTGCAGGTGGAAAATGGGAGGCTGCATTTGCGGAAAGCCAATTGCTGGTTGCCGATGCAGCAGCCACGACTGCGGACCGATTGCAGCATCTCGATTTGCTGGACCGGCTCAAAAATCCCGAACTCGAAACTTTTCTCGCCGCGACCCAGGTTGCCGCAAAAGACGCGCTCGCCGTTACAGCGGTCCTGCATTGGATGAACGAGCACACCCGCGCCGATGCTGCGCTCGTCTGGGTCGCCACTCTCGACAAAAAAATTACGGACGACCCGAACGTTGCATCCGGAGTTGCGGCTTGTCTCGACGCCGCAAAGCAATGGGCGCGGTTGCGCGAGCACGCCAAGGCTGGCGTTTGGAAGGACAAGGAATTTCTCCGCTTCGCCTACCTTTCCCGTGCACAACGCGAGTTGGGAGATTCGTTCAGCGCGGATAGCAATTGGGCCACGGCCACGAATGCAGCCCTCCGCGCTCAAGAGAGCACCGAACAACTCATCCTGCGTGCGAATCGCTGGGGATGGAGAAGCCAGGCGCGTGAGCTACTTTGGAGCGCCTCGAACGGAATGCTTGCCAAATGGGCGCTCGAAAGACTCGCGCGTCTTTACCAAGCTGAGTTGGACGCAGAAGGTCTATTGCGCGTTTCGACAAAACTTGCCGAGGTTGACGCCAAAAATGACGCCGCCCGCAACAACATCGCAGCGATTTTACTCCTGCTCGGTCGTGATACAGAAAAGGCAACCGCGATGGCCGCTCAGCTTTTTGCAAAGCACCCGCAAAGCGCCGGCATCGCGTCCACTCACGCGCTCGCTCTGCATAAGGCCGGACGCAGCGCCGAGGCCCTTGCGTTGTTGGAAAAATTCCCGCCGGCACAACTTCGCGAACCGGCGATAGCATCAACATACGGCGTTCTCCTAACATCTGCTGGGCGTCCCGAAGCACGGCAGATACTCACCATCGCAGCAAAGGCACCGCTGCTTCCACAGGAACGACTGCTCGTAACTGAGGCGCTAAAAAAACTGAGCAATTAAACTGTCCGCAAAACGACTGCGGCCGGGTTTCTATTTTCTCCGTGCGATCTGGTAGTAGTCGCGCAGACCCGCCACCACCGCATCCGCATACTCACGGAAAATGGAGCGGCGCATTTTTCCAGCCACCTCGCGCTCGCCTTCGTAATTACCCGCCTGCACGCGTGCGTAAACCTCTTCGTGGTTCATCCGATACGGTTCCAGAAAAATTACTGGGCATTCGTAGAGACGGTTCGCGAGAAGATTGCGCGCCCACACTGCTTCGTTGGTGCCGACGCGCACGGCATTGCCTGTCGTGTAGGTGAAAGGCGGCAAGCCCGTCGCCTTCGCCAGCGCTTCGGCCATCGGCACGGCTGCGGCGAGTTCCTCCGCGTGGCTGCGGTTGAGAAGTTTGACGAGCATTTCGCAGCGCTGGTCGTCGAAGCGCAGTTCGCCCGCGCTGTAGCAGCCATGCACGAGCACGTGCAGATCATTTCGCTGTGTAAAAATTGGCGCTGTGGGATCGCTCCAGTCGTCTGCGTTGAAATGGATGCACACCACAGCGTCGGGTTTGAATTTCTCATTCACCCGCCGCGCCCGCTCTCGGATTTCTGCGACGCGGTAAAATAACTTTTCCGCCTGCCATTGCACCGTTTGAGCCTTCTGCGGATCGCGCGGGCCGTCGTAATTTTCCCGCACATTCGTCACACCGAGGAGTTCCAGTTCTTTGCGAGCCTGCGGACGCAAACCATCCACTGTAAACGGGGAAGTCGGCGCAGACTTGCTGCGCACCATCATCACCTCCGCGCCCAGTGCACGCGCTTGTTCAGCGACGTATTTCGTCACGAGCAGCGTCATGTCGCCCTCCTGCACCGGCTTGTCGCCGGGCCGTGCGAAAGACCGCTCCTCCATCAGCCCCCAAGCCCCGCCGATGTGCCCCGCATCGAGGGTCATCTTTAAACCGGCGAGAGGCTTCTTCGTCTTCGCCGCGCCGAGTTTCGCCGCTGGACGCCAGTAGGTTTTCCCCCGCTTTGCACTGGCCGCATCTTTCGCAAAACGCAGCGTGATCGTCTCCGCGGGGTTCAACGTTTTGAAAATAACCGCCTCATTTTCCTTCACTTCGATCACTCCCGCAGCCGCGCGGCCCGGCGCATAGACCGTGTCGAGCAGGCGCACAAATTCCTCCCGTGTCATCGTTTCTTGAAAAGCCTCCACGCGCCTCCAATCCGGCGTCGGCGCAAGCGGATCCAGCCGCTGGGCCTGCGCAACTTCGGTGGTAAAGAGGCAGACGAGAGAGATGAGAAAAGACAGGGTGCGCATGGCGGGTGATACGTCACGCCGTCGGAGGATCTTTCGCAAGCTTTGGGTGGGCGCAGCAAATTTCTTCCCACGCACCCCCCTTTGCCTATCTTCCGCGACATGTTGAGACTTTTATTCCTCGGGGACATCGTCGGCGAGCCGGGCCGGAAGGCCGTAATCGAAACGCTCCCGCGCTGGCGTGAGGAGCGCGAAATTGATTTCATCGTCGTGAATGGCGAGAACTCAGCGAACGGTCGTGGCATCACCCCGAAAATCTGCACCGACCTCCTGCGTGCCAAGGCCGCCGTCATCACCAGCGGCGATCACATTTGGGATCAAAAAGACATCATCCCGCATCTCGACATCGAGCCGCGCCTGCTGCGTCCGATCAACTATCCACCCGGCACGCCGGGGCAGGGAAGCATCGTGCTCGATTCGCCCAAGGGGAAAGTCGCCGTCATCAACGTTCAGGGCCGCACTTTCATGCAGCCGCCGCTAGAAAATCCCTTTCTCGTGATCGAGGCCGAGGTCGCACGCCTGCGCGAAATCACACCAGTCATTTTCGTGGATGTCCACGCCGAGACCACGAGCGAAAAAATCGCGATGGGTCGTTTTCTCGATGGTCGCGTGAGCGCCGTCGTCGGCACGCACACGCACACGCAGACAGCCGATGAACAAATCTTCCCCGGCGGCACCGCGTTTCTTTGCGACGCAGGAATGTGTGGCCCATCCGAAAGCTGTCTCGGTCGCGCGATTCACCCCATCATCACACGCTTCCTCACGGGTCGCCCGATTCAATATCCCGTAGCCACCGGCCCCGTCCGCCTCTGCGGAGCGATGATCGAAATTGACGAACAGACGGGCAAGGCGATGCGCATTCAGCGTGTGTCCGAGATGTTTCAGTCTCAGGGCTGAAAATAGCGTCCGCTATTTCACGAACTCCAACTCCACCGGCTCGGGCAAAAATCCGAGTTCGTATCCGCGCGACAGAAACTCCCGGATCGCCCGTCGCCCAGTGTCGCCGTAGTCGAGAGTGCTTTCATTCACATACATACCGATGAATTTGTCGGCCAGCGCGCTATCGAGTCCGCGCCCGAGCGGAAGCGCGTGCGCCACACCAGCCGCGCGATGCTCCAGCCCGTAGCGGATGCTCTCGTAAAGCACCGCGTTGATCTCCGAGCGGTCGGCAGGCGCGATGTCCTTACGGATTACATTTCCGCCGAGCGGCAGCGGTAGACCCGTCTCCGTTTTCCACCACGCGCCGAGGTCGAGAACAAGGTCAAAGCCGTCGCGTTCATACGTGAGTTGGCCTTCATGAATGATCAGTCCCACGTCCGCATTTCCCTCGGAGATGAAATCAAAAATTTTGTCGAAAGGCACCACCGTGTGCATCGGTTCGCCGAGGAAAAACAATTTCAGCGCGAGGAAAGCGCTCGTCATTTTCCCTGGCACCGCGATGCGCTGATGCTGCAACCAATCGCGGATTGCACCAAAGTCCGACAAATCCGGCAGCGCCCGTCCGCGCTTCACAATCAGCATCGGTCCGTAGCCATCGCCCATGCTCGCGCCACACGGCAGCAGCGCGTATTTGTCCATCACGCTCGCGTAGGCATGGATGCTGATCGCCGAGATGTGCAGTTCTCCGCGAGTTGCGCGTTCATTCAGTGTCTGGATGTCCTGTAAGATGTGCTGAAACTGCCAGCGCCCCGTCGGGATTTTGTGCTCAGCGAGCGCGTAAAACATAAAGGCGTCATCCGGGTCGGGTGAGTGGCCGAGTGTGAGTGTGGTTTGCGACATGGCGGACACATAGCGGAATACACGGGGAAATTGGAA
>CAMBOD010000049.1 GCA_945868985.1 Prosthecobacter debontii
AACTCCGTCAACTACGGCAAGCCCCGTATGAAGTCTGCGGAAAGTCTCTCCGTCTATTTCGACGGCAAACAATTCACGCAAGCGTCGGACCCGATTCCCAGCGGCGTCGGCGACGGCGGCACCCCGTGGCCCATTCTCGGCGACATGCTTTCGCGCACCACGCGCGCACCCGTGTGCTTCCGCTGCGCGACGGTGAACTGGCTGCGTGTGCGCGACTGGGTTCCCGGTGCTTTTCAAAAGAACATCGAGCGCCTCATCGAACGCGCAAAGTGGTTTGGCCCGCAGGGATTCCGCGCCGTGCTATGGGTGCAGGGCGAGGCGGATGCCGACACCGGCCCACGCGAACCCACGCCTGCCGCAGACTACGAGCGCGATGCGAAAGCGATGATCGAGTTCAGCCGCGAACAACTCGGGTGGCCTGTGGATTGGTTCGTCGCGGGCAACTGCTACTTTCCGCCCAACGGCAAAAACAACGAGGCGCGTGAAGCGGGCATCGCCAGCATCCTCGGCGCGCAAAAGGCGCTTTGGGAAAAGGGCATCGCTCATCGCGGGCCGGACACCACCGACCTCGTCGGCAGCGGCGACTACCGCCACGACGGCATCCACTTTGGCCCGAAGGGGCTCCTCATCCACGCCGAGCGCTGGTATGCGATCCTCAGCGGGCACTACCAACTGGCCAGCCCGGTGACTCGGGCGGCTAAATAGAGCGCATATGGCATATAGGACGAATAGGCCATATTGAGTGTCTCTCTTGTCAGCGGAGGATGGTCTAACAGAGAGCGCTGGATGGTCTAACGGAGAGCGTTGGATGGTCTAACGGAGAGCGTTGGTGCCACTAACGGGGGACGCTGGTGGCACTAACGGGGAGCATTGGTGGCACTAGCGGGGAGCGTTGGTGGCACTAGCGGGGAGCGTTGGTGGCACTAGCGGAGAGCGTTGGTGGCACTAGCGGAGAGCGTTGGTGCCGCTTTTCAGGCAACTTCGCCGGTGCAACTGCTGCCGGCTCCGGCGGTGCAGGCGAGGCAATGGTTGCCGGTGAGGATGTCGCGGCTTTCCATAGACTCGGGGGTCACGTCCCAAAGGAAGAGCGGACTGCCGTTGCGGTGCTGCATGTTGAGCATCTGGTTGAAGTCGCAGTCATAGACTTCGCCGCGCCAGCCGACGTTGATGGTGCTGCGGCACATGAGGCCGTCCACGGTGGAGGGGTTGAAGGAGTTGGCGAGGAGTTCGAGGTATTCGTCCCATTTTCCCTGCTCGCGGAGGTCGTCGGCAAAGCGGGCGATGGGCTGGTTGGTGATAGTGAAGAGGCGGGTGAAAACGATGCCGAATTCGCGGGAGAGGGCTTCTTTGTAGTCAGCCTCGAGTTCGGCCTGCTGGCCGGGGAGGTTTGCGCCGAGGGGATTATAGACTAGGGAAAGCGGAAGGCGTGTGCCGTAGCCGACGGCGTTGAGCTTGCGCAGGGCGCTGATGCTTTTCTCGAAGACGCCTTCTCCGCGCTGGGCGTTGACGTTCTCGGCGGAGTAGCACGGGAGGGAGGCGACGACTTCGACTTGATGCGAGGCGAGGTATTCGGGGAGGTCGGCGTAGGGCTTGGTCTCGATGATGGTGAGGTTGTTCCGATCAATGACGTGGGCGCCGACGCTGCGGGAGGTTTCGACGAAATAGCGGAAGTGTTCGCTCAGCTCGGGTGCGCCGCCGGTGATGTCCACAATCTCCGGGCGGTGCTGCTCGATCCATGCACCGACTTTTTTTGCATCGGCTTCGGTGATCATTTCGGTGCGCCACGGGGCGGCGTCCACGTGGCAGTGGCGGCAGGTCTGGTTGCACTTGCGCCCGACGTTGATTTGCAAGGTGCGAAATTTTCCACGGCGTAGCGTGAGGCTGTGCTTGGCGAGCTGCTGGTCAAAGCGGTTCATGGCAAGCACGGGAGTAGTGGATGCGGGGGGGCTTGAGAAGCGGGGATTACGCCGCTGCTTTGATCTCTGCGAAGAAGAGGCGGCCTGCGCTGGTTTGCAAGACGCTGCTGACGGTGACGGTGGTGACTTTACCGAGGAGCGGGCGGGCGTGGTTGACGACGATCATGGTGCCGTCGCCGAGGTAGCCGACGGCCTGATGGGCGTCGCGACCTTCGCGGGTGAGGGAGAGTTCGACTTCGTCTCCGACGGTGAGTGCGGGGCGGAGGGCTTTGTTGAGTTCGTTGAGGTTGAGGGCGCTGATGCCTTGCAGGCGGGCGATGCTGCAAAGGTTGCCGTCATTGGAGAGAAGGCGGGCGTTGAGGATTTTGGCGAGTTGGACGAGCTTGGTGTCCACAGCGCCGAAAGTGTCTATGCTGCCTTCGTGGATGGTGAGGTTCAGTGCTGGGTTGCGCCGCATTTCCTGCATACGGGCGAGGGCGAGGCGGCCTTTCTCGCGTTTGGCGGAGTCGGCGGAGTCGGCGAGGACTTGTAGCTCGTCTAGAACGAAGCTGGGAACGACAAAGGAGCCGCGCAGGAAACCGGTGGCGGCAATCTCGGTGAGACGGCCATCGAGGATGATATTGGAGTCCACGAGGATAGGTGTTTCTGGCTCCTGCTCTGCGCGGAAGCGGACGAAGGGGATGATGAGTGCGAATTCATCACGGTTGCTGCGAACTGCGAGCATCATGCCGAGATAGCTGAATGTTGCGTGGACGCCGAGGCCAACGAGCCACTGAACGTCGGGCTTGTTGTGCTTCAGAAGTTCGGAGCCGAGCAGCAGACGCGATGCAATGAAGCCCAGCAGCAGGCCGAACGTGGCGCAGGAAAACATCCGCAACGTGAATCCTTTAAGCAGGCGATCTGCGAGGACCACAACTAGGCCGAACAAAACGCCCCCACAAATACCGAGACGAGGCGCATCCCAAAAGTAGTAGCCGATTTCGCTACCCAAAAACGCACCAAAAATGACGAAAAGTGCTCGGAGTAGATTGATAGTTGGGCCGTTATTCATGAATCACCTTCTAATGAGCAATGGTCAGGCCATTGCCGCAAGGGAGTTTCTACGCAGCATTGCCTACTTCTCCTTGTTTTTATACCAAAGGACGCCGTGCTCGCGGAGATTGCGAATGAGGGCCTTCAGATCGTTTGCTGTCTCCTGATCGCCAATGAGCATCCCGAGTGCGCCTTTACCGCTGTTGGCTTTGTTGAAAAGGTTTTTTGCCGAGTCGAGCGCCTTGGTCGCGGTCTCGGCTGCCTTGTGGATGTCAACTAGCGCATTCTTTAAATCTGTGGCGGCACCATCCACTTTAATAACAACACCGTCCACTTTACCCATCGCGGTCTTCGCCGTATCCATGGCCTCTTTGAGTGTTTCGGCGGCTTCTCCGGCTTTGGTAACGACCTCATCAAGGCCCTTCGATGTTTGCTTAAGATTTATGGTGGTATCGCGGAAATTGGTGATGCTCTCTTCGAGATTTTTGAGGTTCTTCGGCCCAAGTAATTGCTCGCGCACATCGGCGATGGGTTTTTGCAATTCCTCCAAGCGCTTCTTCATCTCCTCAATGACGCTGCCGCTTTCGGCAGTGAGTTCGGTGAGCCCTTTGATACGTGAGCCGACTACATTGTCTCCGTCCTGAAAGAGGTTGTTCATATCGGGGCTCGGCGGCAGTTCAATGGAAACGTAGGAGTCACCCATCATGCCAGATGAGCCAATGATGAAGACTGCGCCCTTGGGGATTTTCACGCCTGCCCGAACGCGCAGAGGAACAGTGACAGCATAGCGGCCCTCGACAAGTGCCGGTGCCTGCTCTGCGAAGCCGACGCGCGCGCCGAACATCAGCACGTCGCCGCCTTTGAGCAGGCCGCTGGCGTTAGGGAATTCCGCATTGAGCGTGTAAAACTTGTCGAGTCCCTGCCCGAGTTTGCCAAATTTGACGGAAAGAACGGCGATGATGACGATGCCGATGAGGATAAAGAGCCCCACTTTCCATTCGGTTCCGCGATATTGTTCGTTCATGTGTTTAGGTGTCTGTGTCGCCGCTGTGGCCTTCGATGAAGTTCATGATTTCTGTATCCTTGCTCGCACGCATTTCATCGGGCGTGCCGAAGAAATGCACACGCCCCTCGTGGAGAAATGCGACGCGGTCTGCGCAGTGAAATGCGGTCTTCATGTCGTGCGTGACGACTATGGAAGTGACGCCGAGCCTGCGCTGCAAGCGGCGAATTAAGTGATTGATGCTGTCGCTGGTGATGGGATCGAGGCCGGTGGTGGGTTCGTCGTAGAGGATGCAGCGCGGTTTTCCGATAATGGTGCGTGCGAGGCCCACGCGCTTTCTCATGCCGCCGCTGAGATCGCTGGGGGCCTTTTTTTGCTCGCCGGGTAGATCCACCATTTCCAGCGCTTCGGCCACGCGTTCGTTGATGACTTTCAAGTCGCGGATGCCCTGCTCCTGCAATGGAAATGCGAGGTTTTCCTCGACGCTCATCGAGTCGAAGAGCGCGGCGCTTTGGAAAAGCATCCCGATCTTCCTGCGCACACTGGTCAGTTCGCGTTCCGCCAAGCCAGTGACGGGCTCGCCGTCCACAAACACCTCGCCGCTGTCCGGCTTTATAAGGCCGATAAGGTGTTTGAGGATCACGCTCTTTCCGCAGCCTGAGCGCCCGAGAACGACGAGCGTTTCGCCATTCTGCACAGAAAGACTTACACCGCGCAGAACGGCCTTATTGCCAAAGCTCTTTGTGATTTCGCGTGTTTCGATCATTAGCTTGCTGGGAAGATTATGTTCAGCGCGAAGGTGAGGATGAAGTTCACCGCAAGAATCGCGAGCGATGAAATGACAACTGCCTCAGTTGGTGCGCGACCAACACCCGCTGCGCCGTTTTCTGTGCGCAACCCCTCGCGACAGGCGACGAAAACGATGATGAGGCCGAATACGAAACCCTTGATGAGCGCTTTGTAGATGTCGAAAAGGTCGACATAGAAAATTAGATTTCGCATGTAGCCGGCCTCGGCAATTCCGAGCACTTTCAGCGCGACGTAGTTTGCGCTCAACACGCTGAAAGCGCAGCACTCGGCGACGAGCAGGGGCATGGAAATCATCATCGCAGCGACGCGCGGAACGACAAGGTAGTCCACAGGATGCACGCCAATCGAGCGCAACGCATCTACCTGCTCAGTGACTTTCATGGTGCCGATTTCCGCCGCGATGGATGCACCGACTCGACCGGCTACCATCAGGCCGGCGAGCGCAGGGCCGAGTTCACGGAACATCGCAACGGCAGTGACGGAGCCGACTGTTGAAGCCATGCCGAGGCGTTGTAGCTGAAAGTAGAGCTGCGCCGAAAATACTGCGCCTGTGAATGCGCCGGTAACAATGACCACTATCTGCGAGCGCGCACCTATTTCCACGATATGGCGCATCACTAGCCGCCAGCGCACGTGCATGGAAAAAATCGAGAGGAAACTCTCCATGGCAAGCTGTGCGACTTCGCCGATATACGCAAGGATCGCTAGAGCCGCGCGGCCTATTTTAGTGAGTATATTTTGCATCGCGTGGCGAACAGGCGCTGGAGAATCGAAGCCAGTGCTGTGCAATCGCCGGCCTAGGCGGGCAGCGTGATGGGCTGGGTTTTGGACTTCTTGGGATTCAACTCCTGCGGAATGGTTCCCACAATTTTTGCGGACAGCCCGAGCTTGGTGAAAATGCTTTTCAACTCCGTGAGCGTGAATGTCGGCGAATCGAACTCCATATAAACGATGTCGTGGTTGCTATCTACTTTGTAGTGCAGTCCGGGTATCGTTTCTAGTTCGTGATCCAGCTCCAGGATTTTCTCCAGATTGCGGACACCTGCTGCATAGACCTCAAGTTCAATCATGGTGGTGGGTGTGTTTTCCGGAACCCTAAGCAGGGGCTTATGCGCTGGCAAAATCAATTTACACTGCTCGTGAAGCTGCGCGGCTTGCTTGTTTCCCTGCTGGCTGGCATTTTCACACGTATACCGCGTGACAACTCCCAATAAGATCACCATCGCTCGCATCTGCCTCATCCCGGTTTTCGTGATGATGGCGCTGTATTACGGGCGGAGCGTGGCGCACGGCGCGCCAGACGAAACGATGCGCTGGGCGGCGATTGTCGTATTCGTAATTGCAGCGGCGAGCGATGGCGTGGATGGCTACATCGCACGGCGATATAATCAGATGAGCAAACTGGGCGTCATCCTCGATCCCATCGCAGATAAGGGGCTGCTGCTCGCGGGCATCATCACGCTCAGCGTGAGCAACTGGCATTATGAATTCCCCGTGTGGTTCCCGGTGCTGGTGATTGCGCGTGATGCGGTCATCGTCATCGGCGCGGTGATTTTTCGAGTGCTGAATGAGGAGTTTAAAATAAGCCCGAGCTGGATGGGAAAAACCTCTACAGTGGCGCAGATGGTGGCGATTGGTTTTGCGATGCTGCTCACCACGAATACTTGGAAGACAAGAGTCATCGGCGTGGATGTCGCATTTCTGGATTTGCCAGTGGTCGTGGCGGGTTTCTTTACGCTCGTGAGCGGACTTGGCTATGTCCGAAGCGGACTGGCGCAAATGCACGCTAAAGGGCACGGCGAACCGCAAAAGCCCGAGGATATATTGTGAGTGCCAGCTTGTGAGATCGTGCGGTGAGTGTTAATCGCTTCGACCATGTTACTGCGCATCATCTTCTTCGCTCTTGTAGTCGCCTTCACCACAAACACACACGCTGCTGTGCGGCTGGGAATTGATGTGCTCGAAGCACAGGGGTTCGCGCCGCTGGCCGGAAAACGTGTTGGGTTGGTGACAAATCAAACAGGTGTAAATTCAGCAGGGACGAAAACCCGCGTGGTGCTGAAGAAAAATGTGAAACTTGTGATGTTGTTTTCGCCGGAGCACGGGATTGATGGAACGGTGCTTGCCGGAAAATATGTGGCTACCAGACGTGATTCTGTGACGGGCTTGGAAGTGTGTTCTTTATACGGCCCGACGCGGAAACCCACGGCGGAGATGCTCAAGGGCGTGGACGTCCTAGTGTATGACATGCAGGACATCGGCGTGCGTTGCTACACGTATATCTCGACGATGGTGAAGTGCATGGAGGCTTGTGGAGAAAATGGCGTGGAGTTCGTGGTGTTGGATCGCCCGAATCCGCTAGGCGGCGTCCGCGTGGAGGGACCGGGGATCGAGGAGCGCTGGCGCAGTTTCGTGGGGCAATTGCCGGTGCCGTTCGTCCACGGAATGACTGCGGGTGAGCTGGCAAAAATGGCGAATGCAAAGGGCTGGTGTGGCGCGCGCTGCAAACTCACGGTGGTGCCGATGGAGGGCTGGTCGCGCGAGCAGACATGGATCGACACGGGTCTGCGCTGGGTGCAGACCTCACCAAACATCCCGCGTGCACAGTCTGTGGCGTATTACGCAGCGACGGGTATATATGGCTCGCTGGAGGGCTCCGGATTTGATGTTGGAATCGGCACACACGAGCCATTTCAGATCGCGGGAATGTATCGTGCAGACGGGGCCGCTTTTACGGCGCGACTGCGCGAGGCTGGCATCTCGGCTGCACCGTATGCTCGGGAGGAATTCTCAGGCGCTCGCCTGACCCTCAGCGCAAAGAGCGATGTGAATCTCGCGGGGATCAATGTGCATCTACTAGCAGCGGCACAGCGCGAAAGGAGCGGGAGCATTTTCGCGCGTTACAAAAATGCGGATAACATTTTTTGGAAAATTTACGGCAGCACGGATATCCGCGCCGCCATCGAGAAAAACGTGAATCCAAGCTCCATCATCGAGGGATGGAAGTCTGGCGTGGAGAAGTTCCGCGCGGCGCGTGCTGGCTATTTGTTGTATTGAAGCCTGAAGCCCGTCCGACGAATCTCCACCTGTGTTTCGCACCATCCTGCTGCTGACAAAAGGAATCATCCGCGACCCTCTTGCCCGGAGGAAGCTGATGTTCTGGCTCATCATGGTGGCGATGATCATGCTCTTCGGCGGTTCGGCATTTATCAGCGACCGATGGGGCCGCGAGCATCCGTGGCTCTTCCTGCTTTACTGGTTCGCATGCGCCTGGATCACGCTCGCGGGAATGCTGCTCGCATTGCTCGACTTGCTTATCATCCGCGCAACGCACCGCATCACGCGGCGAAAGATCGAGGCGGAGATACTAAAGAAGGGGGCTGAGGATGATTCGAACAAAGGCTGAACTCGAAGCGCAGGAATGCATGACTCTCGCGCCATGGGCGCAAAAAAGCGGCGATACAGCCGGTCGCGCACACAAAGAGCCAGCCCACCCGAATCGCACGGAATATCAACGTGACCGCGCTAGGATCATCCACAGCCGCGCATTCCGCCGCTTGGAATACAAGACGCAGGTTTTTCTCAACGGCACTGGCGATCATCTACGCACGCGACTCACTCATACCTTCGAGGTCGCCAACGTCACACGCACCATCGCCCGCTCGCTCGCACTGAATGAGGACCTCGCCGAGACCATCGCGCTCGCGCACGATCTCGGACATCCGCCTTTCGGTCACACGGGAGAAGAGACACTCGACAAATTGATGCGTGAGCACGGCGGCTTCGATCACAACGCACAGAGCCTACGCATCGTGGATGTGGTGGAAACACGTTACCCGAAGTTCCCCGGCCTCAATCTCAGTCACGAAGTGCGCGAGGGCCTGCAAAAGCACGCGAAGTTTTACCAAGGCACCAAAGGCGCGGTGCATCCGCAGCCTTCGCTTGAGGCGCAAATCGCGAATCTGGCCGACGAGATCACCTACTACAGTCACGACCTAGACGATGGTCTGGATTTTGAACTCCTGGAGCCTGATCAACTCGCCGAACTAGCGGTATGGAAGGAGAGCGAGACGAATGTGCGTCGCGATTTTCCGCGACTGAAAGGACGCGAGTTTCGTGCGTATGTGATCCGTTGTATCATTGATAGTCAGGTCGCAGATGTGGTGAAGACCAGCGCTGCATTGATCGAAAAATCCGGCGTGCAAAGCGCCGACGATGTGCGCCGACAACCGCGCCCGCTCATCGCTTACAGCAAGCCGCTCTTGAAGGCGAACCAGCAACTCCGCCGTTTCCTCTACGCAAATCTCTACTACCA
>CAMBOD010000050.1 GCA_945868985.1 Prosthecobacter debontii
GGACGGCCTTCTTGCAAAGCGGACAATTGGTGAGCGGCTCGCGTTTGATCGCGTGGCGGATTTCAAAGCAGCCACCGCAGACTTTGCAGTCACCCTCACACAATTCATACACATAGATCGGCATGGAGGGAGGAAAGCACGGGCGCGGCGCGGTGTCATGCGCGGTGTGTGGGATTATGCGCGCGGCTTCCAGTTGCGATAATACCACGCGTGGAGGAAATCGGGCGACGCGCCGAGCGCGAAGAGGAGCAGCATGGTTCCATTGCACAGCGAAGTGCGCCACGAGCCGCGCTTCATGTGATGGCGCGCGGAGGTGGTAATGGGTGGATCGAGAACGACTCGGCGACCTTCGTTGAGGAGGCGTTTGGAGAAGTCCACATCCTCCATGAGCGGAAATGCACGATAGCCGCCCATGCGCTCGAAAACATCACGGCTAACGAAGATGGACTGGTCGCCGAAAAGCGTCCCGCCCTTCTCGGCGAGGATGCGGTTCCAGCCTTCCAGCCACATCAGGCGCGGATGGCGTGCGTCAAACTTCCGATGAAACGCTCCGCCGACCGCATCGGGTTCGCTCATCGCAGCGAGTAGCGAATCCACGTGGGCTTGCCGCAGCTCGGTGTCGGCGTGCTGGAAGAGAATCACATCGCCGGTGGCCATGCTTGCGGCGGAGTTCATTTGCTGGCCGCGTCCCGGCTTTGCACAGCACACAAGGCGCGCACCAGCGGCGGTGGCGATTTGCGCGCAGTCGTCGTTGGCTGAGGCGTCGCCGATGATCACTTCATCCACACCGCGCAGGCCTACGATAGTGGTGAGGATTCCGCGAAGCGCGGCGGGGTCGTTCCAGATCGGGATGACGACGGTCAGTCGCATTTTGCTCCGCATTAACGCTGTTCCTTTTTCAACAAAGCCTCGCGCGCCTTTTCCAGCTTCGCACGATCTTCGCGGCTGAGGCTCGCAAGGCCGGACTTGGCGATCTTGTCGAGCAGCGCATCCACGTCGGAGTCCGGTTCGTCGTCGAAATCATTCACGATTTTCTGACGCGGAGCGGGAGCAGGAGCAGGGCGGGGGACTACGCGGAGTTTCGGCTTGCTCCGAAACCATGTGCGGATGCGGGTGGCGAGAGGAACGTGGTCGTCGTAATCCTGCTCGACGGCGTGGCGCATGTAGAAAAACGAAGCGAAGCAAACGATCCAAAGACCAGCGACGCCGACCCAGTCGCGGCTGGCGATCATCATGAGCGATCCGCAAACGATACAAGCGAAGGCGAGCCATTTGAATGGAATCCAGCCAAACCACTCGGCGTTTGGATAGAGCGTGGCGAAAGCGACGAGGAGGCCTGCGGTGATCAGAAAATTTCCAGCCAGCCCGCTGCCGAACCCGAAACCGAACCAGAGCACGCTTACAAAAGCGACCGGCAGAAACGTGAGGATGCTAAGCAGGCGGATGAGCGGCCCGCGCCCGAGGTGCGACTCAATGCCCATGGCCCAGCCGTAGAAACAAATGATGCCCAGAGGCGTGAAGAATGTGGGGACTTCAATAAAGGGATAGGAGAGAGCGCTGAGCCATCCGGCCCACGAGCAATCGGGTGTGAACGTGAGCGCTGACAGCAACGGCGAACGCGCTGATGCGAGAATCGCCGAGACGAACAGCCCGACCACAAACGCGACGGTGATCAGCGTGGTGAGGTAAATGGGGATGCCGTTCCATTTGCCATAGGGCTGTGTTTCACGTGATAGATAGCGCGCCATGAGTGTTGATGTAGCTGCATTCACCGTGCCGGGCAAATGCGATGTCTTCTAATTCCGTTGTTTGGCTTCAAAATAGGCGGCGGTCAATGGCGGCAATGGCGGGAGTGTGATTACGCCGTCCTTCACTTTCACATCGCCGAGTGCACCAAGTTTGTCTGTGAGCGTGGAGGTTTTGCAGAGTGTGGCGCGGGCGGAGTCGGTGAGATGCACTCGCACATCTCGGAAAGTTTCGCTGCGGTGCAAGTTTGCCACGACGAGGTAGCGTGAGCCACTGCGTGCATCGGCGCGGATGTAGGCATAGAGCCAGTGACCGCTCGCTCCTTCGCCGGGGATGCGTCCGAATTGCTCGTTGTGAATGTTCGCGCCGTTCAGCGGGAAAAACTCGCCGTCACGGAATGCTGGCTCGCCGCACAGCTTCAGCAGTCGCCCGTAAAATTCGCGCAGACTTTTTTGCTGCGGGCTGAGTTTGCCGCCATCGTATTTGTGGCCGTTCACCCACTTCGTGAATTCCGGCATGCTCCAGTAGTCGAAGATGCTCGTGCGTCCGTTGTCGTCGCTGAAACCCTCCGCGCCGTCCGCAGGCTCGCCGACTTCCTGTCCGCTGTAGAGCAGCACCGGGCCGCGCGAAATTCCGAAAAGAATGCCGCTCACCGCACGGCCCGCGTCCATGCCGATGCCGCCCCAGTTTCCTTCCGATGCGATGCGCACTTCGTCGTGATTCTCCGCGTAGCGCAGGCTGTTTTGAAAAACGTAGTCCGGTTGCACGCTGCCATCGCGCACGCCGAGTGCGGCATCGAGATTGTTCGCCCAGCCGGGGCCGTCGTAGATATTTTTGATCGCCTTGTAAGCGGGGTCGTCATACACGGCGTCGAAACCGGCGTTGAGAAGTTCGATCATCACGTTTTTGAAATGGGCGATGAGTTCGTAGCCACCCTCCACTTTCATCGGGTCGTTGTTGTAGGCCTCGGCGATGAACATCACGCCCGACTGCCGCTGCCGCGCGCGTGCGATGGCCCACGCCCAAAATTCCGGCGGCACCATGTGCGCCATGTCGCAGCGGAAACCATCTACGCCCAGCGATTGCCAGTGCGCGAGGATGGCGTCCATTTTCACCCATGTATCTGGCACGGGCGCGTCTGGCTGCGCGGCGTGCGGGTATGCGCGCGCGTAGGTGGTGAAGTCATAGCCGTAGTTGAGCTTCGCGGTTTCATACCAGTCGTTTTGCGAAGGCGACCACGTCGAGGCGTTGTTGCCGGTCACGCGGGCGTGTTCGGTTTCGGGAGGAAAGAGACCATCGCCAACGCCGAGCACGCGGCAAGTGGGGGAGATGAATTGCCCATCGCGCACAGTCGGCAAACGTAGTGGCGGGCCGCCGCCCGGCGAGTCGCGTTGAAGCCAGAAAAAGTTGTTGTCCGGCGCGAAGAATTTTGTGCGGTCGTCTTTTGCGCTGAGTGGATCGAGCGGCGCGACATGTGAGCGTGCGACGTGATTCGGCACGAAATCAATCAACACGAGCAGGCCCGCAGCGTGCGCGCGTTCGAGCAGTGCTTTGAATTCTTCCGTCCGCTTCTTCGGCTCGATGGCGTAGTCCGGGCACACGTTCATGTAGTCCTTGATCGCGTAGGGCGAACCCGCGAGGCCCTTGAGCAAATCAGGATCATCCGCAGGCTTGCCGATGTGCGAGTAGTCCGTGCTCGTCGCCTGCGCGATTACGCCGGTGAGCCAGATGTGCGTGATGCCGAGTTCATCGCGCAACGAGCGCAGCGCGGCGCCGTTGATGTCGGCGAATTTCCCTGCGCCATTCTCCGCGAGCGTGCCGTTTGTTTTCCGTGTTTCGTTGGTGTTAGAGAAAAGTCGCGGGAGCAGTTGGTAAATGCGCGGGCGTGTTTGCTTTCGCATCGAGGCAGGCTGCGAAGCTGTGAGCGAAAATCCGTCAACGAGCACCGCATCTCCAAAGCGAGGAAGGGGAGTTTCACCTACACTGGCGAGCATTTCACCCCAGCCGTAATTACCGTGTGTGTCTTTCACCCACGCCGTCGCATTTGCGATTTGCGCGTGTCGTTTTAAATAAAGCGCGATTTTTCCAGCGCTCACCTCCGCTGTGAAATCGGAGCCGTCGCCTGTCTCGATTCTCTCGCTCCACTTCGCACGCTCCCATTTTCTCCGCCAGAGCGTCGGCTTGCCGTCGTCACCGATGTGGAGCGCAAAGAGCCGGTCGGCGCGGAAGGGGAGGAAGACAGTCGATCCCTCGTAATGCTGCGCGTAGGGAACGACAGCGCAACCGCCGAGCGGATCGGTATCGAGTGCGACAAAGAGCGCGCGACCCGGCTGCGAAGCGCTTTCACACGCAAACTCAAAGCGCAGCCATTCGGCATCATGGGTGAAATTCACGTGAGGCATGATTTTTCGCGCAGCGAGTGCGAGCAAGGAAGCACATGGAGGAAGCGGAGCACACCGTCTGACTACATGGCCGGGTTGCTTGCTTCAATAGATGATAATCAGCACTTCAATAGACAGAGGGTTCTCGCACAAAGGCTCCGTGACGCAATGGAAGGCACTTTAGTTTTCGGATCATCCAGTTCGTTTTTATGAGAGTTCATTTAATCTCCGGCTGCATTTCCTGCTTCTCCGTTCTGAGAGGGCGGATACTTTGCGATGGAAATCAAAGCCAAATGGCTCGCCGATTTCATTCACACCCGAATCCCATGCGCACGCTTCTGATTGTTTTTACACTGTTTTGTTTGGCGGCTGATGGCGCTGATTCGCTGCTGGAGATTTACCGTGAGGCGAAGGCTGCACTCGAAGCGGGTGAAGCGGAGAAGGCTATCGCACTGCTGGAGTCGGCGCTCCACGATGCGAAGGGCGGGGAGCTTGCGCCTGCGCAACTGGCGCTGGGGGTTGCTTATTTGCGGGTGGGGAAAGCGGAGGCTGCGGTGCCGTTTTTGGAGAAAGCGTCGGTGGCTTTCGCGGGCACGCCGCAGGTGGCGAGTGTGCTGGCGTCGCTTGGCGATGCTTTGCGGGTGACGGGGGAGGCTGAGACTGCGCGGCGTGTTTACAAGGAGGCGACGGAGGCTGCGCCGGATTCTGTGAATGCGAAGTATGTGCTCGCACGGATTGCGGAGATGGATGGAGAAAAGTTTGAAGCGGAGAAAGAGTATTCAAAGGCTGCGGAGCGTTATCTCGCGGCGGGGGATGCGCTACTGGCGCTCGCTGCCGGGGATGCGGGCTATTACAAGGCGGCGCGTGTGCTTTATGAAAAAGTGGCAAAGGGCAGTGAGAAGGCCGCGCCGGGCAAGGACTGGCGCGGGGAGCCGACGGCACGCGCCGTTTTTTCCATTGGCGAAGTGGAGCGGGCGCAGGGGCATTTGCCGGAGGCGATTGCCTTTTACCAGCGGACGTTTGTGAGCTGGCTGAAGTATCCGCACTGGTGCGCGCAGGCCTATCTACGCGCCGCTGAGTGCATGGAGAAACTGGGGAAGCGGGATTTTGCAAAGGCGCATTTGCGCGAGATGATCCGAAAGCACCAGAAGTTCGGGAAGCTGCCGGAATACGAGCAGGCGAAGAAGCAACTCCGGGCGTGGGGAGATGATATTCGATGACATAGGGTGTGAGAGGGGTATGGTGTGCGGCGAAAAAATTCCTTGTTAGTCTTTCAATTTCCCCTCGCCAAAAGCACGGCGACTTCGCAGATTCCGCCCACTTTTCCAGAAAACTCCACATGAAACTCCGCTCACTCATCGCTCTTTTCACAGCCGCATTCATTGCTTTTGCGCCTTTCGCCGCCGCGCTCGCGCAGGATGCCAAGCCCGCCGAAGCCGCCAAGCCCACCACGGAAGCAGTGGTTGCCGAGGCCGCTGCTGACGCCGCGAAGAATGAACCCAAGGCGCACGACAAGAGTATCTGGGAGCACATCAAAGAGGGTGGGCCGGTCATGATCATTATCGGAATCTGCTCAGTGGCCACGCTCTATCTCATCGTGGACGGGCTGCTGCGCGTGACGAATTACAAAAAGACTGTGCCTGCGATGCACGTTAAGGGATTGCAGAATCTATTTCGCGCGGGCGATTACGTGTCCGCCTTTAAGTTTTGCAGAAATAACGTATCGCCTTTGACGGATGTCTGCCGCGCTGGTCTCTCCATGGCGGGTGAAGGCAAAAATGCCGTCGAGGAAGCGGTCGTCGCGGAGGTCTCTAAGCAGAATGCGAATATGCAGTATTTCATCAGCTACCTCTCCGTCATCGGCGTTTGCACCCCGATGATTGGGCTGCTCGGCACCGTATTCGGCATGATCAGCGCCTTCGCCACACTGGGAACCAGTGGTATCGGCGACCCAAGCAAGCTCTCCGGCGCTATCGGTGAAGTGCTTATCGCTACTGCAAGCGGCCTGCTCATCGCCATCCCGGCTTTCTTCAGCTTTTACTGGCTGAGAAATCGCGCGGCAAAAATCATCCACAAGCTTCAGGAGACCGTCGGCTCGCTCTACCGCAAGATGCCCTACGAGCACCTCGCCGGCGCGCATCTCGGTGATGAGGAGCTTTACGCAGCATTGCCGAACTGGGTGCAGCAAACCGAGCAACCACCAGCCGCCTAATTTTTCACCCCGCGCTAAAATGAGCAGGAGGATTTCATAATATGGGCGGAGGAGGTGGAGGCGGAGACGGCGATCCGGAGTTCCAAATTGCTCCGATGATTGACGTGCTGCTCGTGCTGCTCGTTTTCTTTATGAGCATCACGTCAGCGCAGGTCGCTAAAGTGGAGAAGATGCCACTGCCTGTTGCTCCTCATGCGCTCAAGCGGGACATGATGCGAAACGAAGCCATCGTGAATGTGCGCTGGGACGCAAAGACGGACAAGGCGACCTTTGTGCTGAATAATGTGCGATACAAAGAATTGAAGGTGCTCGGTGAGCAACTCAAGCAACTGAAGACCGCCAATGACCGTGCTCCATCGAATGGGCCGAACCCGAAGTATCGCGTTGTCATCCGTGCGGACAGGGAAGTGCATGCGCTCGTGATCAACCGCGTGATGGATCTCGCGGGCCAGTCAGGGGTGGAGGATGTGACCTTTGCCGTCTATAACAAGGAGGAGCCTTAGCCATGCGCCGTCTTGAACTCGATCCCAACGAAGGAGGCGTCGGCTTCCAAATCGCGCCGATGATTGATGTCGTCTTCGTGATCATGCTTTTTTTCATGGTCATGGCGGGCGAGGTGAAGGTGGAAAAGGAATTGAACTGCCAGCTTCCAGGCCAAATGGAGACCTCGGCGAAGGCGGAGTTTGTCGAAGAGCAGGTGATTCAAATCAACGCTGTCGGCGACGTGTCGCTGAATGAGGAGCCGTATGGAAAGGCCGACGACAAACTGCTCCAGAATCTCCGAGGCGCTTTGATGCGCATTAAAGCAAATTGCGAAGCGGCGAAGACACCGTGTCAGATCACCATTGCGAGCGAGCCAAAGACAAAGCACGGACGTGTGATGGATGTGGCCGATGCGTGCTCCGAGACCGGCATCACCAGTTTGAGTTTCAACGTTACTGAGGAGGAGTAGCGCGCTGTCCTAGCGCTTTGTCGAGCAACGTGAGGAGTTCCTGCACGCGGTATGGCTTCGTGAGAATATCGAGTGCGCCGAGTTCAAGAAGAAGTTTGGAGCGATCGCTGGCTACTTCGCCTGTAACTGCAATGACGGGGATGCTGGTAGTGCTTGGGTCGTCTTTCAATATGCGGAGTAACTGTTCGCCGGGCATATCGGGGAGATTCAGATCGAGAAGGAGAAGGTCTGGCTGATGCTCTCGAGCGAGATCGAGGCCGAGGCGGCCTTGGAGTGCGGAGAGAAGTTTTATGTCTTTACGCGGAGCGAGAATGCGCTCGAGCAGATAATAGTTCGCCAGAACGTCCTCAATGTAGAGCAGCGTGTAGTGCGCCTGCTGAGGTGCGATGACGATCGGTTTCTCGGTGATTGAAGGCGTGCTTGCAATTGCAGGCATTTCTATTGTGGGAAGATCAATCCAAAACGTGCTACCGAGGCCGACCGTGCTGGCTGCGCCGAGTCTGCCGTTAAGTGCTTTGACTAGCCGCTGACAAAGCGCGAGCCCGAGTCCTGTGCCACCTTCGGTGCCGCCTTCTTTTGTTCCGAGGCGTTCGAAGGGAACAAAAAGCCGGTCCAGTTTTTCCTTCGGGATGCCCATGCCAGTGTCTGTGACGCTGACGCGCCAAAAACCTTGTTCTGCGCGAGCAGCGGCGATGGTCACGCTGCCGCCCTCTCGGTTGAATTTTACTGCGTTGGAAAGAAGGTTGAGGAGCACTTGTTTGATGCGCTCGCGGTCGGTCGAGACGAACGGAGTCTTCTGTGGCATTTCAGCCAGTCGCACGGTGATTTTGTTCCGGGTAGCAAGCGGAAGTGTGAGGGTTGTCGTTTCGCGCAAGAATTCGCTGAGGTCGAGAGCCTCCATTTGAAACTGCATCCGGCCCGCATCGAGCCGTGCGATGTCGAGCACTTCGTTGATCAGCGCGAGCAGATTTTGTCCGGCACGCGAGATGTGGCGGATGCTTTCCTCCTGACGTGCGTCGTGCTCCTCCATTTCGAGGAGTTGGGTGAAACCGAGGATCGAATTGAGCGGCGTGCGTAATTCGTGGCTCATGCGCGAAAGAAATTCGCTCTTGCCGCGATTTGCCGCCTCCGCCTCCGCCTGCGCCTGGCGGATGTGCTCCTCGGCCTGATGGCGCTCGAAGGCGGCGGAGAGGACGTTTGCTACTGCTTGCAAAAAACTGAGATCGTCGGGGGCATACGTTCGGAGACTTCGAGAGAAGGCGTTGAGCACGCCAAGAGGGCGCTTTCCTGCCTGAATGCGGACGGACACGCCACTGCGTGCGCCGATTCGCCGGATGTCTTCTGAAAAGGTGAAGCGTTCTTCGAGCGAGAAGTCCGGCGACACTACTGTTTCGCCACTACGCAATGTGTAGGCGCTCATGGAATCATCGCCTCCGGGGATACGCGTGGGCTTTTCGCGAACGGGCCACCCTGCTTCGGCCCGCATATAAAAACATTCATCGTCCTCGTTGAATTCATGCACCGCCGAGCAACCTGCTGGCAAACCGTTACGGACCACTTCCGCAGCTTCACGCATCAGATCGTCGAGTGGCAGTCCTGTGAGTGCGCGCTGGCCGAGAAGTGCTACGGCCTCCTGTTGATGTGCCCGTGACTGTAGTTCAGCGTTTGCTCTTTCCAGCGCCGCGGTGCGTTCGGCGACACGTTTTTCGAGTGCTTCATTGGTTGTCTGGACGGCATGTTCCACCACACGCTGGAGGGATATAT
>CAMBOD010000051.1 GCA_945868985.1 Prosthecobacter debontii
CGGGCACGTTTATTTTGACCGACCCGGATGCCGCAGCAGTGCCCACTTTCACGGTGAACTCGGACTTCACGGGCCGTGTCGTATCCGCAGTCTCCATCAAGAAGCTCAAAATCAAGGGCGACTTCACCGGCTCGCTCGAAGCGCCATCCATCGGCTCCATCACCGCATTTGCATTCCTCGGCACTGCTGGCGTCACCGACATCACGACCACCGCTGGTAAACTTGGTCTTTTGACATCCACAGCGGGCATCGTTCGCGACTACACGATCGTCTCGGATGCGGCGTTTAGCGGGATCAAAGTGAAGCTCGGTAAACTCAGTTCCAGCACGGTGGGTATTGATAATGTTCACGTCACTGCGACCTCGATAGGGGCCATCAACGTGGACCTTTCCACCGCGAAAGGAAGCACCGGTGTGGACCTCACCGGCATTCGCAACAGCTCCTTCACCACCACCGCAACCGGCATTGTCAAAGGCACAACTGGCAGCATCGGCAAAGTGACCGTGAAACTCAAAGGCGGCACCGATGGCGACGGCACCGGCATCATCAACACCACATTCGACGCTCGTGTTCTCGCCGGGGAGTTCGGCATGGGCCTGCTCGCCTCGACGGTGAATTCGCTCGGCAATGTCTCGGTCAATCTCAGCGGCTTCGGCGGTTCGAGCATCGGACTTGATGACGCAGCTTTCGAGGGCGACATGCTCGGCACCACGACTGTCGCCGTTACACGAGGGAAGGGAGCCTCAACCGCGCGTGGAGTGGATGGGACGACCTTCACCGCGACCGGCGCGATTGGCGCGCTGAGTTTCAGCGGCGACGTCACCGCAAACATGGTTACGGACACGGAAGTGCTCGCCGGTGGAAAAATCGCCGGTCTGAAAGTTGCCGCAAAAACGTCTGCATTCGGCAGCCTGGTGGACAGCGCCATCGCCGCCGGGCAATCGCTCGCAGTCTCGGGAACTGACAAGCAGCAGAAGGCCGCACTGACCGCCGCATCGCTCGGTGTAGTCAGCATCAGTGGTTCACTCACAAGCTCGAAGATCGTCGCTGGCGCAAACATCGGAGCCGTCACAGTTGGCGCGAGCGCGACCGATTCACTCATCCTCGCCGGTGCGAAACTCGGCGGCGACTTCACCATCGGCGACGGCAACGAGAGCTACCAGCGCGCCGCAGTGATCGCATCCGTCACCGTCGGCGGAGCATTCACACGCAGCTCCATCGTCGCCGGAATCGCGAGCACCAACGCAACCTTTGGCGACGCCGACGATGCGCTCGCCGCAGTCGCAGGCACGCTCGCGCAGAGCAGCAGCATCGGCGCGCTGAAATTCGGCACCGGCTCCGGGACAAACGCCGCAGCTCCGGCAATCCCACATTCCTTCGCGATCCAAGCCGCCGCCATCAAGAGCCTCGCCAACGCAGGCTCCGCCGCCGTGAGCAGTTTTGCCGACGCCCTCTTCCTCGATCTCGGCACCGCAGGCGAGGATGCCACCGACGTGCTCGTGCGCCTGAGGGCGTAGGTGCCGGTCACGCTCCACGTTTTTTAACGCGCTCGACCTTCTTGCTCACCGCTGTGTAGCGTTTCTCAATGTCCACACCCGCTTCCAAGCTCGATGTCACCGCATCCCGCCAGTTCGTCTCTTAGCTTCGAGAACAGCATCATTCTCTAGCTTTCACCACCTACCAGAGCGGCAAGCTCTTCCTCATCGGGGCATCCCCCGAACGCAAATTAAGTCTCTTCGAGCGCAGTTTCGAGCGATGCATGGGCCTTGCCGTAGGAAACTCAGCCACCCGTAAATCCCAGACGCTCTGGATGTCCTCCATCTACCAACTCTGGCGTTTTGAAAACGTGCTTCCCAAGGGTGCCAAATCGCCCGGTGGCTACGACACACTCTACGTCCCCCAATGCGGCTACACCACCGGCGATGTGGACGCGCACGACATCGCCCTCGACCGCGACGACCGCCCGCTTTTCATCAATACCCTCTTCTCCTGCATTGCCGCGCCGAGCGAAACTCACAGCTTCCGCGCCATTTGGAAGCCCCCGTTCATCACGAAGTTCGCCGCCGAGGATCGCTGCCACTTGAATGGCCTCGCTATGCGCGACGGCGCGCCCGCCTACGTAACCGCCGTCTCCACCACCGATGTGCATGAGGGCTGGCGCGAGCACCGTCGCGACGGCGGGGTGGTTGTGGATGTGCAGGCAAATGAAATCATCACCCGCGGCCTCTCCATGCCGCACTCTCCGCGCTGGCACGATGGAACACTCTACGTCCTCAACAGCGGGGCGGGGGAATTCGGTCGCGTGGATCTCGCCACCGGAAAATTCGAGTCCATCGCTTTCTGCCCCGGTTACGCGCGCGGCCTCGCGATCGTGGGAAATTTCGCCGTCATCGGCCTCTCCACCTGCCGCGAAAACCGCACCTTTAGCGGACTCCCGCTCGACGACGCGATCGCCGCAAAAAACGTCGCCGCGCGCTGCGGCCTGCTCGTCGTGGATCTTCGCACTGGCGACATCGCGCATTCGCTCAACATCGAAGGCGCCGTGCGCGAACTCTACGATGTCGCCATCCTCCCCGACGTGAACATGCCCAGCGCTCTCGGCTTCAAAACGGAGGAAATCCGGCGGACGATCACCATCGCGGAATAAAGAGAGACGGGGTAACATACTCTTGGTGACTGGCTGTTGGCAGGGCGACGCGATGTGTTGAGCGGTTGAGTTCGTTGGCGGACGAGGTGTTCACCTGCTTGTCAGCTCCTTTGGAATTGACGGCTTCTCTACGTGGTGTGACTAAGGCTGTGATGTCATTGCGAACCGCCCTAGCAAAAATCAGTTGGGTTGCTGCCGTTTTGGCGATGATTTCGCCGGGATGGGCCGACTCCGACTCTGCGCGCGCCGCAGAGTTGCGCGGTGATTTTTCCGCAGCGGCGAATGAGTGGGGCAAGGTCGCGGACAAGGTGAAGGGCGATGCGCGCATCGAGGCGCTTTTATCGCGGGTGCAGGCGCTGAGGGAACTCGGGCAGCACAAGATCGTGATGGAGACGCTGGCTGAATTGGAAAAGGAGGCGAAGTCCACCGGAGCGGAGTTGCGGGTTGCCGAAGTGCAGGCAGCGCAGGGGGCGTCGGTGATGTTTTCGCGTCAGGCTGCGGATGCAGAGGCGCTGCTCCGCACGGCGCTGGCCACTGCGCGAAAGCTGAAGGCGAGGGGGCTGATTGCGCAGGTGCAAAATGATCTCGGGGTTTTGCTTTCCGGCACTGGCGATAAAGCGGGTGCGGCGTCTGCGCTTGCGGAATCCGCATCGCTTGCGGCGAAATACGGTTCGCCGGAACTGGCGGCGCGTGCGAGGCGGAATCTCGCTGATGCCCGGATGAATGCGGGGGATTTTCCAGCGGCGCGAAAGGAACTGGATGTCGCTCTGCGCGCAGCACGGTCGCTGCCGGAGGGACATGAGCGTGCGTTTCTGCTGCTCGGGGTGGCGCATCTGTTTGAGCGGCTTTTTCACGAGGAGCCTGCGCATGACAATGCGATGCGCCGCCGGGCGTTTGAACTGGATGCGGAGGCGGTGAAGATCGCGACGACGATTGGGGATGACCGTGTGCTTTCACTGGCGCTCGGTCATCAGGGTTCGCTCTACGAGTTTGAAAAAAAACTGCCCGAAGCGCTGGCGCTCACACGTCGCGCACTGGAACTGGCGCAGCGCGTGCGGTCGGCGGATTCGCTTTACCGCTGGCAGTGGCAGTCGGGGCGCATTCTTGCGAGTCAGGGTGAGCGCGATGTTGCGATTGAGGCATACCGGCGCGCAGTGGCGACGCTTGAGGGGATTCGTAATGACGTGGCGATCCGGCATGGCAATCGCAACGCGGGTTCGTCCTACCGGCAGGTCGTCGGCGCGGTGTATTACGAACTCGCGGATTTGCTGCTCCAGCGTGCGGACGGAATCAAAGACGCGGGGGAGTTTCAGACCGTTCTCCGCGAAGCGCGCGCAACGGCAGAGGCGCTGAAGTCGGCGGAGTTGGAGGATTATTTTCAGGATGACTGCGTGAATCTTTTGCGCTCCAAGCAGCGCAATGTGGAGAACCTCTCCGAGAAGGCGGCGGTGCTCTACATCCTGCCACTGCCCACGCGCACCGAATTGCTGCTCAGCCTTCCCGGCACGAAGGAGAAACCGGGGCGCATCGAGCGGATCAAGGTGCCGATGGGCGAGCCGCAACTGACAGAGATCGTGCGCCGTTTCCGTTTGAATCTCGAAATCCGCACGACGAACGAATTCCTCGAACAGTCCCGGCAACTTTACAAGCTGCTGATCGAACCGGTGGAGTCGTTGTTGAAGTCGCACGGGATTGACACGCTGGTTTTTGTGCCTGACGGCGCGCTACGGACCGTTCCGATGTCGGCGCTGAATGACGGCGAAAAATTTCTGGTAGAGAAATACTCGATCGCGGTGTCGCCGGGGCTGGATTTGATGGAGTCGGGGCCTGCCGGGCTGCGGACGCCGCGCATGATGATCAGCGGTCTCACCGATGCGGTGCAAAATTTTCAGGCGCTGCCAGCCGTGCAACGTGAAGTGGAACGTCTTGGAAAGCTCTACCCGCAGAACGAGACGCTGATGAACAACGATTTCATGAAGGTGCGCGTGACGGAGAAATTTACCGGCGAGCCGTTTACCATCGTTCACATCGCGTCGCACGGGCACATTGACAGCGATGTGCGCAAGAGCTTCGTGCTCACCCACGCGGATAAGCTGACGCTCGACGATCTCGAAAAACTCATCCGCCCCGGCCAACTCGCCGACAAGCCGCTGGAACTTCTCACACTCAGCGCCTGCCAGACCGCTGCTGGTGATGACCGCGCCGCATTGGGCCTCGGCGGTGTCGCCGTGAAAGCCGGTGCGCGTAGTGCATTTGCGACGCTGTGGTGCGTGAACGACGAGGCTTCCGCGATGTTGATCGCGGATTTCTACACGGAGCTGACTGCGCCCGCCGGAAATACAAAAGCGCAGGCACTTCAGACTGCACAACGGCGGCTGCTTGCTAACCCGCGCTATGCGCATCCATGTTTCTGGGCGCCGTATCTCATCATTGGAAACTGGCTATGATTTCGCTGAGCAAACTACTCCACCGCCCGCCTGTCGCCTGTGCGATCATCAGTCTGCTGGTGTTCGCGGTGATACTTGCACTGTGCGTCTACGGCAAACTTCAAGTGCCCGAACTGCTGCTCTATGATCACTTGGTGAAAGCACGGACGCAGACTGACTCGCGTGACGACCGCATCGTGCTCATCGGCATGACTGAAAAGGATCTCTTGGATTACGGTTACCCGCTCCCTGACCGGGAACTCGCGAAGGTGTTTCGGATAATAGATGCACAAAAGCCGGTGGTCATTGCGGTGGACTTGTATCGCGATCTGCCGGAGCCGCGGAATCGCGAAGGCTATCCCGACTTGGAGTCTGCATACCGGGAACTCAAAAGTATCATTTCGATTGAGCGCGTCGGTTTTTTCAAAGGCCCGCCTGCGCTCAAGGACGAGCCGGAACGCATCGTAGCGAATAATCTACCAAGGGATGAAGACGGCGTTTTTCGTCGCGGTCTGATCGCTGCGGAGAAGGGGTTTGATGTCCCATTTGCCAGTCTCAGCCTAGCAGCGGCGCTCCGTTTTTTGGAGACGAAGAATGTAGAGGTGTCATTTGTTCCGGGGCCCGGCGGAAAGGAGGTCATCAAACTTGGCAATACGATTATCCCAAGGCTTACGAATAGCTCGGGCGGTTACGTGAGTCACGATCTGGCAGACTACGAGTATCTGTGCGATTTTGAGGCACCGCGCCGCTTCAACATAAATGCTGCGTCAAATAACACGCCGCACGACTACAGCTTTGGGCAGGTGTTGCGCGGCGAAATTCCAGCCGGGGCACTCACTGGAAAAATCGTCTTCATGGCGACGGTGATGGAGAGCATCAAGGACAGCAATCCGACGCCAGTGGACAACAATCTGCGTGGTGTAGAGCAGCATGTGATGTTGACCCACCAACTTCTCCGCACTGCGCTGGATGGTGTGCCGCCGATGACGTGGTGGCCGGACTGGGGCGAGGTGCTTTGGATCGCGCTGGCGGCAGGGCTAGGCGGAATTGTGGGTCTGTTACTGCACTCGCCGTGGAAGATCGTCCCTGCCGTCGCGTTGCTGATCGCTGCTTTTTATTTTTCGGGTATGTTCGCTTTCTACCAGCGCGTCTGGATTCCCATCGCTGCGCCGATGATTTGCTGCACGCTGGCAGCAGCGATTGTGACTTCGCTGGTCGCGTATTTGGAGAGCGCGGAGCGGGGGATGTTAAAGACGATTTTCTCCAAGCACATATCCGGGCCGGTCGTGGACGCGCTGATGAAAGATCGCGATCAATTTCTCGATGGCGGACGGTTGAAACCGACGCGTGTCACTGCGACGGTGCTTTTCACGGATCTCAAGGGCTTCTCGACTACGTCGGAGGCGATGGAGCCGGCGGCATTGATGGAGTGGATGAATGAATATTTCGATGGCATCGCTACGCACGTGGACAACTGCGGCGGCATCATCAACAAATTCATCGGAGATGCGATCATGGGTGTCTTCGGGGTGCCCGTCGGGCGGACGACAGAGGCCGAGATGGACACGGATGCGAAGAACGCCGTTGACTGCGCACTGGCGATGCGTGCGTCTTTGCTAAAGCTGAACGAAGGCTGGAGCGCGACGGGACGGCCAACGACGGCGATGCGTATTGGTATTCACACAGGGGCGCTCGTCTCGGGCAACGTCGGCAGCGAAGCGCGGCTGGAATATACCGTGCTCGGCGACACCGTGAATACCGCCGCGCGACTCGAAAGCGCGGGCAAGGATGTGGCTCAGAATACGGAGGGGATGCAGTGCATGATCCTCATCAGTGATGCCACTTGCCAACGGCTTCATGGGGGTTACGTTACGCGACCATTGGGGGCGATAAATTTGAAAGGCAAAGCCGTTCAAGTCGTCGTCCACAGCGTAATTTCCAAGAAGCAACCCACAGACTTATGAAAACCATCGCACTCATCGCACTCCTCGCTACTGCCGCAATCGCACAAGAAGCTCCCGCTCCAGCCGCACCGAAGCGATCGCTTTTGAAATACAACGTTCCAGCATCTGCGACAACCGGTGTCCGCACCGATGGTGACGGAGGCTCGCGCGCTGGCGGAGCGAAATTGCCATCGCTCTCCGTGCTCACGCCGAACCATGTCGCGTTCACCACGCAGGCACAGCCGTCGTTATTTTGGTTTCAGTCCGGCCCCGTGGAGAAAGGCGCAGACGTGAGATTCGAGGTCACGCTGATCGATCCGAAAAATCCGAAACCACTGCTTAAGGCTGGCATCGCAGTCAGCGGACAAAAAGACGGTGGCGCTGGCATTCGCCGCGTCCAGCTCGCCCGGCACAAGGTCACACTCGAACCCGGCGTAGCCTATAAATGGAGCGTTGCGCTCGTGCCGGACGCGAAAAATCGCGCGCAAGATGTCACGGCAAGCGGTGTCATTCAGCGCATGGAGCCAGCCGCCGAACTTACTGCCGAGCTGGCGAAAAAAGACACCGACAAAGCTGCAGCCTACGCCGAAAAAGGCGTGTGGTATGACGCTCTTGCTGCGCTCTCAGATCAAATTGACGCAACTCCGAAGGATGCCGCGCTGCGATCCACTCGTGCCGATTTGCTCGAACAAGCAGGGCTGAAGTCCGCCGCCGAGTTTGAGCGGAAAAAGTAACGCTCTCCGCGCGTTTTCAAAAAGCGTCGAACGAGACGGTGATGTGCCATCCTGCATCCTGCAGGCTGGAGCTTCCTCCGGTATCCGCGAGGCGCACGAAGGGGTGCCCCCAATAGACCGTTGCGCTCATGTGCTTTGACGGCTGGAACAGCAGCCCAAGTCCCGCGCTCACGATGGTCTCGTTGTGATCCTCCACCTTGTTCACGTCCCAGCCCGTCCCCCAGTCTATGAACGGCGCAAGCGACACAGCGGGCGTTCCATCTTTGCGGAGCACGAGCGGAAAGCGCATTTCCACGGAGGCGAAAATCCCGTTGTCGCGTAGGAGTTGGTTTTCACGGTAGCCGCGCACGCTGTTCAGCCCGCCGAGGCTGAACTGCTCGGATGACAGCAGCGGCTCATCACTTAGTTGCGCGTTCGCGCGGATGATGAGCAGCGATTCACGGAGCAGCTTTTTCGCACCTTTCTCTGGCGTCTCGGGCGGCTTCCCGGAATCGAAAATGCGTCGGAGATATTGCGCCTGCCCGAGCCATGCGAAAAATTTACTGTCCGGGATTTCTGGATCAAAACCCGCCGTGCTTGCCCCTGATGTCGTGCCCGTGATTCTGCTCGGGTCTCCGCGCGTCGCGCCAAATATCGGCTGGCCGAGCGTGAACGTTGAACGCAGCGAAAGCACATCGAGCTGGCTGCGATGCACCCACTCCAGCCCCAACTGCCATGCGAAAACATCCGTCTCACCATCAATCGCACCGGCGGAAAAACTAAACGGCTGGCCGAGCAGGAAAGTCTGGCTGTGTTTCCGCTCCGCTCCGAACGTGATCGCGACCGTGTCGTTCAGTGTTTCCAGCAATGGCTGCCGCAGCGTCGCACCGAATTCCTCCGACTGGCTCGTGATGCCCAGTCCGGCGAACGTCTCGTCAATGACGCTCGCATCATTTCTTCCTGCGTAGACTGCGAGCGTCGTGCCCCAAGGCGAAACCGGGAACTCGTAGCGGGCCGATAGATTAGCGCCGCCGCCGTATTCCATTTCCCCGTCGCGCGTCCAGCGAAGCAAGCCCCATCGCAATTCCAACGGATCATTGCAGCCCGTGAGATTCAGCATGTCAAAGCGCACCTCGCCCAAGCCTTCACCCACGCTCGGCGGACGCTGGTTTCCTAATGTGAAGCCGAGGCGAAACGGGTGATGCTCTTTCACAACCACGTGCAAAATATTTTCGCCAATAATGATTCCCGGTTTCAACTCCGCGTTGATTTGCGTGATGCCCGGATTCT
>CAMBOD010000052.1 GCA_945868985.1 Prosthecobacter debontii
GATCGATCCAGAAAATAGCGGATATCCACCGGCACATCCTCACCGACATACACCGTCTTGCGCCCCACTAGCATTTCGCCGAACGCAAGGTCGCCTTCGCCTTTCGTCTTTTCGGCATGCGAAACTTTCAGCGTCAGCGTCTCCGTGCGCAGCTTCTTTCCGTCCACTTCCACCTCGATTGGCGGGATCGTGAAAGTCCCCTCTTTCCTCGGCACAAGCGAAAATCTGTATTGAATCGTATGCTGCACGCCGCCACCGCTGATCAGCGTGCTGCTGCTCTGCGAAGTCCCGCGCAACTCAATGCCATCCACCGTCGGCGGAGTCGGCGTGGCCGTCGGACTCCCGCCCTCGATGATTAATTCATACTCCACCGCCTCCCCCACTCCGGCGTTCGGCGAGGATAGCGAACCGCGCACACTTGCCGCCATCGTCATCGTCGGGATGAGGAAAATGAACGCGAGCAGCGCAAGCAGGATCTTTTTGGAAATCATCGCTCTCATGCCTACCAGTTTTTCTGCACCCGACGCGGCGTCTGGCGTTCCTCCAGAAGTTTGAGCGGAGGAAGAATCACATCGTTCTTGCGGAGCGATTCGAGGAGTTGCTTCGCGTCCTTCTCGGTCATGCGTCCTTCGCGTGCGGCAGCGGCGGCTTCAGCGGCTTCGTGTTGCTGGGCATCTTTGTCGCCGGACTGTGGTTCTCCTGCACTCTTGAGTTCCCCTGTCTTTGGCTTCTCCTGCTCGCCGGCTTTCGGCTGGGCTTGCGGATCCTTCTTCTCATCGTCCTTTTGTTTGTCTCCATCCTTTTGCTGCTGCGATGGGTTTTGCTGATCCTTGGGTTCTCCCTGTTTTTTTCCGGACTGCTCGCCGTCTTTTTTCTCCTCCTGTTTGTCCTGCTGCGAATCGTTCCCGTCCTTCTTTTCCCCATCCTTTTTCTCCCCGTCTTTGCTGTCTCCCTTTTGATCTCCGTCCTTCGAGTCGCCATCTTTCTTTTGGTCGTCCTTCTTTTCCTGATCCTGCTTTTGATCATCCTTCTTCTGTTCGTCTTTCTTCTGCTGATCCTTTTTCTCCTCCGGCTTTTCGAGTTCTGCGATGGCTTTGCTGACAATATCGCGATTCTCCTTCGCGTTGGTATTGGAAGGATCGAGCGCGAGCGCGTGGTCGTAGTTTTGCACCGCACTCTTCCACTCCGCGAGTTTGGGTTCCTTTTCCTTTTCCGCCGCGCCGCGCCGCGCAAGCGTGTTGGCGAGATTGTAGGCCGCCTTGGATTTCAGCGCAGCGTCGCCAGTGCCGAGCGCGTTGCTGAATGACGCGGCTGCCTTGTCGTAATCGCCGCTTTTAAAAGCCGCACAGCCGACGTTGTAGTCGAGCTGTGAAACGCCGGGCCGCTTGTTGCGTTCGGCCTCCAGTTTCTGAAGCTCTGCATCGTCCTCCGCGCGCGCAGCCGCAGGAAGAATCGCGATCACCATCGCAGCCGCTGCACGCACGAGCGCACGCCGCCTTTCGCCGAGCAACACCGAGGCGGCGATGCAGGCGAGGCCGAGGGAAAGCGGCCACTGGTAGCGCTCGATGGCGATTTTGTTCATGCGCTGGTCAGTGTCTTTTTCAGTCATGTTGCTCAGGCCGTCGCGGAAGAGCTGGCGCATCTCCGCCGGGCCGTTCTGGAGGTGAATGTAGAAGCCGCCGCCCGCTTCCGCAACTTCGCGCAGGCGTTTCTCATCGAGACGCGAGGTGACGACGTTTCCCTGCTCGTCGCGAACCATTTCCTTTCCCCTCCGCGAGGGCACGATGAGCGGTGCACCACCCGGCGTCCCGAGGCCGATGGTGAAAATACGGAACGTGTCCTTGTGCTTCTTCGCAGCCTCAAGCGCGTCCTCCTGCAAGTCCTCGCCGTCGGTGAACAGAATCAATGCGCGATGTGTGCTCTCGCCTTTGCCAAAAGCCTCGTCCGCCGCTGCGATTGCAGCACTGAGATTCGTCCCGCCTTGTGGGATGATTTCGGTATCCAGCTCTTCCAGCGAATCACGCACGGCATCGTAGTCCGGCGTAAGCGGAGCCTGGAGAAATGCGCTTCCCGCAAACGCGATGAGGCCGACACGATCGCCGTCGAGGTTCGATAGTAAATCCTCCGCAGCGAACTTCGCACGGGCGAGCCGGCTTGGTTCCATATCCTGCGCAAGCATGGAGCGCGAAGTATCCACCGCGATGATGATGTCGCGCCCGCGTCCCATGACTTGCTCGAAAGTAAAACCCCAGCGAGGACGCGCCAGCGCAACAACACAGAGCGCCAGCCCCACCAACAATAGCGCGAACGCCACTCTGCGCTTCGCCACACTCACGCTGCCCGCGAGCCGCGCTTGGAGACGTGCAGCGATCAAGCGTCCAAGCGCCTGCGCCCGCTTGCGCTCACTCGACAAGAAAAGCACGGCGAGAAATGGCAGCAGCGCGAGCAACCAGAGCCAGAGCGGTTGCGCGAAAGAGAATCGTTCGGCGGTCATGCGTCTCCTTTCCTCATGGCACCGTCCTCCAAATCGTCTGCGCAAGCGCGGCACGCACTGCGAGCAGCAGCGAACCAGCAGCGATGAACCACTCAAACAACTCACGCCACTCAACCTTGCGTTTCAACTTCACCTCGGTTTTTTCGAGCTGGTCAATTTGCTTGAAGACGTTGTTCAGCGTCTCGCTGTCCGCCGCGCGGAAAAACTGACCGCCGCCAATCTGCGCAATTTTTTGCAAGCCCGGCTCGTCCGTTGGGAACTGCTGCATCCGATACTGCTTCTGTCCGAAGAGTGTTGTCACAGGCACGCGCACCGGGCCGTTCGTGCCGACGCCGATGGTGTAAATTTTGATACCCAGCGTTTTCGCAGCCTCGGCGGCGATCTCGGGCTTTACAGTCGTCACGTTCTCCGCGCCGTCGGTGAGCAGCACGATGATTTTGCTCTTCGATACTTTATCGCGCAGGCGATTCGACGCGCTAGCCAGTGCGGTGCCGATGCTCGTGCCCGTGTCCGCGAGGATGCCGTTTTGCATACGTTCCAGATTTTGCAGCAGCCATGTGTGGTCGAGGGTAGCCGGGCTCATCAAATACGGACGCCCGGCGAAAACGATGATGCCCAGGCGGTCATTCGGACGCGCCTCGATGAAGCGCTTGGTCACGTCCTTCACTGCATCGAGACGGCTCGCGGGCTCTCCACCGAGTGTGAAATCCTCGGCGACCATCGATCCGGAAACATCGAGTGCGAGCATGATGTCCACGCCGCTGGATTCGATGGTGTCATGCGTCTTGCCAAGCCGAGGACGCGCGAGAGCGATGACGAGCAATGCGAGCGCGACATGCAGCAGCACGCGAGCGAATCCACCCCATCCAGCGTTCCGTTTTTGCGCGCCAAAGCGCATCGCTTCCACGGATGAAAAGCGCACGGCTGGCATCGGGCCGCGACCACCCTGCAACCACGCGAGCGCAGGCAGCGCCGCCAGCAGGAGCAACCACCATGGTTGCGCGAAACTGAAGTCGTCGAAGTTCATGTTTGTGCGCCTTGCACGAAGGCGGTTGCGGCCTGGAGCAACGCCGAATTTTCGTCGGAACCGACTTCGACGCGTGCGAATTTCAGCAAGTCGCAGCGCTCCAAAAATGCGGCGAGCAGACGGCGATCGTCGTCGGTGAAGCGCGCGGATGTCGCGATGATGGTGAGAAATTCCGGGGAGGTCTGCTGCGTCGCGTGGAGATTAAAGTGCGCGCTGATGTATGTGCGAAGCACATCCGAGACGGCCACGCTGAATGCGTATGGCTCCAAATGCGCGACCTTCGCCCGCAATGCTTCGAGTTCGCGCAGAGCAATGGCGCGCGGCGAGGGCGGTGGCGTTTTCACCTTCCGCCGCGCGAGCCAGATACCGAGCCACACGAGCAGCGCGATGATCACGACTGCGCCCGCGCCGATAGCCCACCAAGCCCACGTCGGCCACGGGACTTCGACGAGCGGGGCGTTGTCGCGCAGACCGGCAAGCGGGTCGGGCGGCGGAGCGGCGGGCGTGGGTGTGATGGCGGCGAGAATCATCCGAGTGCGAGGCGGCGTTCGCGATTGCGAAAGAAATTACGGAGCGCGGGGACGTAGTCGGCATCGGTGCGCAGAGTGATTGTATCCACACCGAAGCGGCGGAAGCTGGCGGGAATTTGTGCCTGCATGTCGGCGACATTTTCGGCGAAGCGCAGCCGCGCACGGCGGTCGCTGGTGTTCACCACGAGACGCTCGCCGGTTTCCGCGTCCTCGAAAACCACGCGGCCCACGTCGGGCAGTTCCAGTTCGCGCGGGTCCACGATGGGGATGGCGACCACATCGTGACGGCGCGCGGCGATAGTGAGCGGCTTGGAAAAATCCGGCGCCTGAAAATCGCTGAGCAAAAAGACGACGGCGCGGCGGTTGAGCACGCGGTTCGCAGCGACAAGCGCTCCGGCCACATCCGTCCCCTTCCCCTTCGGCTCGAAAAACAAAATCTCGCGGATGATGCGCAGCGCGTGCCCTCGCCCCTTCGCAGGCGGAATGAACAGCTCGACGTGATCCGAGAAAAGAATGCAGCCGACCTTGTCGTTGTTCCGAATCGCGCTGAACGCAAACAGGCACGCCACCTCCGCCGCCAGTTCGCGCTTGCTGAGATTCACGCTGCCAAATTCCCCCGACGCACTCACGTCCACGATGAGCATCACCGTCAGCTCGCGCTCCTCGGTGAATTTCTTGATGAACGCATCACCCATCCGCGCCGTGACATTCCAATCAATCGCGCGCACCTCATCCCCAGCCTGATACTCTCGCACCTCCTCAAAATTCATCCCGCGTCCTTTGAACACGCTGCGATACGCACCGGAAAAGGCGGTATCAATCATGCCGCGAGTCTTCAGCTCGATCTGGCGGATTTTTTTAAGGATGTCGCGGGCCTCGGTCATTTTTGTGACTGGTGAATTGTGAATAGTGACTGGTGGCGCGTAGCGCCAAAACTACGGTAGCCGTGGGTGACTGAGCAGAGCGAAGGAACCCACGGATCGCGCACGAACACGGACGCGCCGCGTAGTCGGCGCAACAGAAACACCGCGCGCATTGTCGAGCCGCATACGCGGCTCATCCGCTTGTTCGTCCATCCGTGGGTTGCGGGCGCTCTGCGCTCCTCACCCACGGCTACCGTAGTTTCGGACGCTACGCGTCCCACGATCTGTCGTTGTTGTTCAGAATCGAAAATCTTCATGCCTTCCCTACTCGATGGAGCATCCATTGGGCGGCGCAAAACACAACGCAGCCTCCGACAAAGAGACCTGCTCCAATGTCCAATTTCCGCATGCGCACAGGATTCGTGTTTGAATCAAGATAGACGAAAAAGAGCCATGCACCTCCTAGCAAAGAAGCAATGCCCACCCATTTCGCAATGTGTGCGGCCTTCCTCATGGCACCGGTAAATTCGCAAACACCCGCTCGATGATCTTCTCGCTCGTCATCTCCTCCGCCTCGGCTTCGTAGGTCACGGCGACGCGGTGGCGCAGGATGTCCATGCCCACGCTTTTTACGTCCTGCGGAGTCACGTAGCCGCGTCCGCTGAGGAACGCCTTGGCGCGCGAGGCGAGCGTGAGGGCGATGGTCGCGCGCGGGCTTGCGCCGTAGCGGATGAGGCCGGCGAGTTGCAGTTTATAAGCGCCCGGGTCGCGCGTCGCGAAGACCACGTCCACGATGTAATCCTTCACGCGGTCATCAATGTAGATGCTGTTCACCAGTTCGCGGGCGCGGATGATTTGCTCCGGCTCCACCACCGGCAGCACGTCGAGCTTCGGCGAACTCGTGCCCATGAGGTCGAGGATTTGACGCTCCTCCACCTTCGTCGGGTAGCCGATCTTCAGTTTCAGCATGAAGCGGTCGAGCTGCGCCTCGGGCAGCGCGTAAGTGCCCTCCTGCTCCAGAGGATTCTGAGTCGCCAGCACGAGGAAAGGATCGGGCAGTTTGTGCGTCGTGTCGCCCAGCGTCACCTGCCGCTCCTGCATCGCCTCCAGCAGCGCGCTCTGCACTTTCGCCGGGGCGCGGTTGATTTCATCCGCGAGGATGAGGTTGCTAAAAATCGGCCCGCGCTTCGTCGTGAACACGCCCTCCCGTGGATTATAGATGAGCGTGCCGATGAGGTCCGCAGGCAGCAGGTCGGGCGTAAATTGAATCCGCGAAAACCCCGTGCGAATCGCCGCGCTCAGCGTTTTCACCGTCAGCGTCTTGGCGAGGCCCGGCACGCCCTCCAGCAGCACGTGGCCATTGGTGAGCAGGCCGATGAGCAGCCCCTCGACGAGGTAGCGCTGGCCGACGACGACGCGCGCGACTTCCTGCTGGAGCGCGGGCACCCAGCTATTCTGTTCCTGAACGCGGTTGGTGATGTCCTGTGTATTGGTCATGGAATGTGCAAACGATTTGAAAAAGCGAAACGGCTGGTCTGTCTAAAGTGAAACTCCGTTCCGGGGAAGAGCGTTCATTCAAACACCGCACACCGAAAAACATTCGAGAAAAATCGAACCAAAATAAATTGGCATCCTTACCCTCTTTCTAACCCGAAAACTGAGTCTGTCAGACTCTTTGTCCTAACATCCCTATCGATATTTACCAAACCGAGACTGCCGTTAGTAACCACTTTCGTATTAAATTCACCACCCGCTCCGCAAGTCCTCCGCGCTCTTCCCCTGCTCGCGCAGCGTGCGCAGGCTCAGCGCATCGTGACGCTTTGCTAAGCGCGTCCCCATTTCATCCACCACCAGCGGGCAGTGGTAAAAGGACGGCGCCTTCCAGCCCAGCGCGCGATACAGCGCGAGTTGGCGGAAAGTGCTCGTGATCAAATCCTCCCCCCGCACCACCTCCGTGATTCCCATCAACGCATCATCCACCACACACGCGAGCTGGTAACTCGGAAACCCATCCTTGCGCCACACCACGAAGTCTCCGAAATCCAACCCCGATACTGCGCACTTCGTCCCCGCGCACTCGTCGTTGAAAGTAAAAGACTCCCCATCATTCAAACGAAACCGCCAGTTCATTGCCGAGAGCGGATTTCGGATTTCGGATTTTTGCGCATCGGCGCGGCATGTCCCCGGATACACCGCCTCATCCTCCCCCGCGTGCGGTGCGGAAAGCGCACTCACAATATCACGCCGCGAACACTTGCACGGATACACCAGCCCCGCCGCGCGGAGCCGGTCAAACGCCTCCGAGTAAAAAACCATCCGCTCACTTTGGCGATACGGCCCGTGCGCTCCACCCACATCCGGCCCCTCCGCCCAGCGCAGCCCCAGCCAGCGCAAATCCTCCATCGCCGCATCCGCAAACTCCCGTCGGCAACGCGGCCCGTCCAAATCATCCTCCCGATACACCAGCGTCCCCTTCCCCGCCCGCAACTGCGCCGTCCAGAAAGTCCGCGCATGACCCACGTGCAACCACCCCGTCGGCGAAGGCGCAATCCTCCCGCGATAGAGATTCGCCCCCGATGTTTGCTGCTGAAAATCGCTCACGTCCGGAGAAAATCCCCCGCCCCGTTAAGGCAGCTCCTTGATTTGAATATGCCGGTATTCGAATTGGCCGCGATCCGCCTCGAGTCCGATTGGTCCCGTCGCTGGTAATTTCAGCGCCGCCTCCAGCACCTCCCCATTGCACGTGCAACGCGCCACCCCGTCCTTCACCTCCACCACGATCACATTCCAATCCTGCGCCTTGTATTGCTTCAGCTCCTTGTAAGGCCCCGCCACGAGATAATCCCTGCATTGCAACTGCGGCTTGCGCAGAAAAATCCCGCTGTCCGCATTCACCGCCGCCCGGAACTCCAGCTTCAGCACAAAATCCTTCGCAAACTCCCGCACCGTCCACAACTGCCGGAGATGCGGCCCCTTCTTCTCATCGAAATCATTCACCACAATGCACCCATCCTTCGCCGAATAGCGCCCGTCCGTCGCCTCAAGTTTCCCCTCCAGCGAAGCCTCCCCCTTGTATCCCCAGCCCGAAAGATCCTTCCCGTTGAAAAGACTCACAAACCCCGCCTCCGGCACCCAATCCTCCGCCCGCACACCAGCGCACATCGTGGAAAAGAAAAGGGTGGATAGAAAAAGGAGCGTTTTCATCGTAGGAAAGACCCTTACATACCAGCGCCCTTGGGTGAAAAGCGAGCATACATAGCGGGCGGAATCATACTGATATTTTTTCCACATTCGGGGCTGTGAATTAAATAATCCTCATGACCGTTTTTTGCCCTCTTTAAAGAATCCCCCCCTCTAATTTCCATATCTCCCTGACCTCTCCTCAGCAACAACCGGCTCCTTACTTTCATTGACCGCCGCCGCTTACAGCCCGGCCTTTTTCTTCAGCGCCTCGATGTCGAGTTTGTTGAGGTATTTGATGAGATTCTTCCACACGACGTGGTAGCCGAAGCCTCCGTCGGTCATCTCTTTGATGGCGTCCTGCTTCGTCCACCCTGCACGGCGATGCGGCAGATGGCGACCATCGTGCCGGTGCGATCCGCGCCGTGCTGGCAGTGGATGAGGAACGGGCCGTTGGCGGGATTCGTGACGAGCTTCAGGAAGCGCACGACGTCCTCGTCCTCGGGATGCCAGGTATTGAAGCTGATGCGCTCCCTCTTGAGTTTCGTGGACTTCACTTCGTCCCTGTCCGAGTGAAACGCGCGCAAGCTGATGACGGTCTTGATGCCGAGCTTCTCCGCCGCCAGCAACCCCTCCGCCGTGGGCTGTGCGCAACGGTAGATGTCAGCTGTGACGCGGTGGAGATTGGGCAAACCCGCCTGCTCCACCTTGCCCGCCCACTTCGCATCACGCTCCGCTGCTGGCGACATGGCGACGAGGCTGGTGAATGTGAGAAGGAGCGTCAGGCAGATCATTTGCACCATCATCCACCGGCGTGCTGGGTGAAATGGCTCACGCCTCACGTTCTCGTGCTTCATTGGTGCGTGGAAGTGGATCATCGCAGGCTGATGGATCT
>CAMBOD010000053.1 GCA_945868985.1 Prosthecobacter debontii
TGCTGATAAACCTTTATCCATAGAAAAAAACATTTCTCACCCATACCCCAAACCAAAGAAAATCATGCGTTTCATTCGCTACATTTTACTCAGTCTGGCGCTCCTTCTGGCGACTCCAGCTTGGGCGGATGTGGTGATTACTGAGTTCCTCGCCTCCAATCAGAACGGTCTGCTTGATGAAGACGGTGCGACTTCCGATTGGATCGAACTTTATAACGACGGTGCAGCACCCGTGAATCTCTCGGGCTGGCGGTTGACAGACGACAGTGCGGATCTTTTCAAATGGACATTCCCCGCCGCCACCATTGAGCCGAAGGGATTTCTCATCGTTTTTGCGTCCAATAAAAACCGCGCCGTCGCAACTGCGCCGCTCCATACGAATTTCAAACTCAACTCTGATGGCGGCTACCTCGCACTCGTGCGGCCGGACACCACTTTTTCAACCGTCTTCAACCCCTACCCTGCGCAATACGACGACAAGCCCTACGGCTTTGTGCAGACGGTGACGACGACACAACTCCTCGCGTCGAACAGCTCGGTCAAATTTCTCATCCCCACCAGCGCGACGCCCGACGACGCAACATGGACAGCGCGCACTTTCAACGATGCAAGCTGGACGAGCGCTACGGCGGGCATCGGCTTCGACTCCACGAGCGCAAGTGGCTACGCGGCGCTCATCGGGGCAAGCGGTAACTGCCAGACGGCTATGATGAACAACACCGCGTCAGCCTACGCGCGCTTTGCTTTCACTGTAGCAAATCAGGCAACGGTCACTTCGCTCACGATGCCGATCAAATACGACGACGGTTTTGTCGCCTACCTCAATGGCGTCGAAGTCGCGCGACGCAACGCTCCGGCTGGCGTGCCGACATACACCACCGCCGCCACGGCAAACCACGTCGCTGTGCAGGCGAAGATTTACGAGAACATTGATCTCACTCCCCACGTCGGCCTGCTCGTCGCATCAGGCGTCGGCTCCAACATTCTCGCCATCCACGGACTCAATGAAACCGCCGCGAGCACCGACTTCCTCATCAAGGTGGAACTGAACCAATGCACCGTCACTATGGGCACCACGGAGGGATACTACGCGACGGCGACGCCGGGAGCTTTCAACACGGCGGCGGTCTATAACAAAGTCGCACCAGTCATCATCAACATTGGTCGCGGCATCTACACCACCGCGCAGACGGTCACGCTGAGTTGCAGCACTCAAGGCTCGACGATCCGTTACACCTACGACGGCTCCTCGCCATTCCAACTGACCACGGCGGGCGCGATTGTGCGCGATGGAAGTGGCAACCCCATCCCTTCGCCCACCAGCGGCGTCTATTCGACCCCACTCAGCATCGGCTCCACAAAAACACTGCGTTACGCCGCTTTCAAAAACGGCTCCGACCCGAGCGATTCGGTCACGCAGACTTACCTCTTCCTCAGCGACGTCATCACGCAGTCCCCGTCCACTTCCGGCAGCGGCGCGGCGCCCGCAATCACCAACCCGCCCGGAGCATCACCCGCCACCACCACATGGCCCAGCAGCGTGAGCAGCGGGCAGATTCTCGACTACGGCATAGACCCGAACGTCACCACCGCGCCCGCCTACAGCGCCACCATTCTCAATGACATGAAGGCGATCCCCAGCATCTCCATCGTCACCGACCTCCCGTTCCTCTTCGACAACTCCAATGGGATCTACTCCAACCCCAATGGAGACACCATCACATGGGAACGCGCAGCCTCCGTCGAACTCATCAGCAAGACCGGCACCAGCGAATTTCAAGCAAACTGCGGCCTGCGTCTGCGTGGCGGATTCAGCCGCAGCACGGGAAATCCCAAGCACGGCTTCCGTCTCTTTTTCCGCGATACCTACGGGCCGTCGTCCTTGAATTTCGCGCTCTTCGGCAGCGACCCGACAGCCGTGACCAAGTTCGATAAATTCGACCTGCGCTGCACCAATAACTATTCGTGGTCCTTCGGCGGCGACGCTGGCAATGGCGTCTTTGTCCGCGATATTTTCAACCGGCAGACCCAACTCGACATGGGCCAGCTCAGCAGCCACACGATCTACTATCACCTCTATCTCAACGGCCAGTATTGGGGCCTCTACAATGTGGACGAGCGCCCCGAGGCGAATTTCGGCGCATCCTATCTCGGCGGCGATTCGGCGGACTACGACACGATCAAATCCGCACCAGATCTCGGCTACACCAACTACGCGACCGATGGTGACGAGATCGCCTGGCAAAGCCTGTGGTCGCAGGCGGACAGCGGCCTCTCCACGAGCAACACCGAAATCGTCAACAACACGAACTACCAAAAAATCATCGGCAAAAACCCCAACGAAACCGCCAACCCCGCATACCCCGTTCTCGTCGAGGCGGACGGCCTCATTGACTACTGCCTCTGCATTTACTGGGGCGGCAATCTCGATGCTTCGATCTCCGCATTTCTCGGAAACAACAACCCGAACAACTGGTTTGGATTCCGGGATCGCACCGGCGCGCACGGCGGCTTCCGCTTTGTCCTCCATGACTCCGAGCACACGCTTTTAAACGTGAACGAAAACCGCACTGGCCCGTGGCCCGCCGGAAGTTCCATCTCGCAAGGCGGCAGTGCCTATTCGCGTTCCAGCCCCCAATACATCTTCCAGCAACTCATCAAGGCGCAGCAGTTCAAGATGCTCTTCGCGGATCGCGTCTATAAACACTTCGCCAACGGCGGCGCACTCACGCCGGCTGTGGCACTGGCGCGTTTTAATGCGCTGACGACGGAAATTGACCGCGCCATCGTCGGCGAATCCGCACGCTGGGGAAACTCGAAGACCACGCCCTCTCTCACCCGCAACGACCACTGGATTCCCGCGACAAGCACCGTGCGGAACAATTTTTTCCCAAATCGCACCGCCACCGTCCTCGGGCAATTCCGCGCACAGGGCTGGTATCCCACGTTTGACCCGCCGCTCTGGAGCCAGCGCGGCGGCACGATCAATTCCGGCTCCACCATCACCCTCTCCATCCCCGCCGGACAGTCGGGCACCATCTTCTACACCATAGACGGCACCGATCCGCGTTCCTACAACAGCGCCACCGGCACCGACGGCATCTCCGGCACCGCCCTCGTTTATTCCGGCCCGATCACCATCCCCAATTCGCGCACCATCCGCACCCGCGTCCGGAACGCCACCACTTGGAGCGCGATTGACGAAGCCACTTTCTACACCCCGCAGGATTTCACAAAGCTCGTCGTCAGCGAAATCAACTACAACCCCATCAATCTCGGCGCCGTCTCCGGGGACGAGTTTGAATTTCTCGAACTCAAAAACATCGGCGCAGTCAGCATTGATCTCGGCGGATGCACTTTCACCAACGGCATCGTCTACACATTTCCAAACGGCACCTTCCTCGCGCCGGGCGGCTTTTCCGTTCTGGTGCGCGACACCACCGTGGGGCAGACAAATTTTCACACGCGCTATCCCGGCGTGCTCGTTAGCGGGATCTACACGGGCAAGCTCAACAACGGCGGCGAGACCATCACCCTCGCCAATCCCACGGGAGGCACGATTTTCGCCCTCACCTACAGCAACGCACTGCCGTGGCCCGTTTCGGCGGATGGGAATGGGTTCACCGCAGTGCCAAAAAACACCATCTACAATTCCGACAGCGGCGTGAACTGGCGGGGCAGCGCCAACATCTTCGGATCGCCGGGCGTGGATGATCCGGCGGTGACGACCAGCGTGGTTATTAATGAAATCCTCACCAACTCACAGTCGCCGTTCAAGGACACCATCGAACTTCACAACCCCACCAACGCCAGCGTGAACGTCGGCTATTGGTGGCTCACGGATGATCCGAACGTGCCGAAAAAATATCAGATCGCCGCGGGCACGGTGATTCCGGCGGGCGGTTTTGTGGTGTTTGATGAAACGCATTTCAACCCGACGCCCGGCGTGGGACTCACCAGCTTCGCGCTCAACTCTGCTGGCGATGATGTGTATCTTTTCTCCGGCGATGCGGGCGGAAATCTCACCGGCTACAGCCACGGTTTTAACTTCGCTGGGGCGGAGTTGAATGTGTCCTTCGGGCGCATCGTCACCAGCGCGGGCGATGAGTATTTTCCACGGCAGATCAGTCGCACTTTCGGCGCGACCAACAGCGGGCCGCTCGTGGGGCCGCTCGTGATCAATGAAGTCATGTATCACCCTTTCACGGGCTACGATGAGTTCGTGGAAATCCTCAACATCAGCGGCTCCACCGTCCTCCTTTACGACCCCGCCAACCCCGCCAACACATGGAAAGTCGGCGGACTCGCCTACACATTCGCCGCCAGCCAGAGCATCCCGGCGGGTGGCTATGCGCTCGTCGTCGGCATCGCCCCCGCCACCTTCCGCAGCAAATACAACGTCCCGATGAGCGTTCAGATTTTCGGCCCATTCACCGGAGCCATTCAGGATAATGGCGAACGCATTTCCCTCGAAATGCCCGACACCCCCATCCTCAACGGCCTCGGCCAGACCGTCGTCCCCTACGACATTATTGACACCGTCCGCTACAACAACATCGCCCCGTGGCCCACCGCCGCCGACGGCGCGGGCCCCTCGCTCCAGCGCACCAACTCCAGCACCTTCGGCGACGACCCGGCCAATTGGTTTGCAGACGGCATCACCGGCGGTTTCCCCAACGCCATCAACCAGCCCTCCGTCATCGCCATCACCGCCCCCGTCACCAACTCCCCCTACACCGCGCCCGCCGTCGTCACCTTCACCTCCGCCGTCTCCGATTCCGACGGCTCCATCATCAAAGTGGAGTATTTTTCCGGCATCAACAAACTCGGCGAATCCACCACCGGCCCCGACTACACCTTCGTGTGGACCTCTACTCCGGGCACCCACACCATCACGGCGAAAGCGACCGACAACAGCCTCGGCGTCACCATCTCAGCGCCCATCACCGTCTATGTCACACCAACGATCACCCAAGGTTTGAGGGGCGACTACTACGCCAACAAGACTCTCACGGCCCCCATCGTCGGCACACGCACCGACTCCTCATCCCCCGCCGCCGCCATCGACTTCAGCACCGCCAGCATTCCAGTGTGGCCGACCAACTTCGGCTTCCCAAACCTCACCACCACCACTAATTTCAGCGTCCGATGGAGCGGACAGGTCCTTGCCACCGTCACCGGCAACTACACCTTCACCAACAACAACACCAACGACGGCGCACGCCTCTTCGTTAACGGCACAAAGATCATCGACAACTGGATCAACGTTCCGGACAACACAACACAATCCACCACCTCCTCTCAGATCGCCCTTGTCGCCGGACAACTCTACGACATCGTCCTCGAATACTATCAGGACACCGGCAACGGCAGCATCCTCCTCAAATGGAGGCCCGGGCTAGGCTCCGTGCTCAACATCCCGCAAAGCAGGCTTTACCCCGACAGCGTTCCCATCATCGTCAATCACCCTGTTGCAGTCTCCAAAGATCAGGGCGAAAGCGCCACCTTCACCGCCCTCTCCTCAGGCAAGAATCTCACCTACCAGTGGCGCAAAAACGGCGTCTTCATCCCCGGCGCAACCTCCCAGACCTACACCATTCCCTACCTCACACCGGGCGACGCTGCACAATATAGCGTCTTTGTTTTCAACAGCTACGGCTTCGCCATCAGCAACAACGCCCAACTCAACGTCACCTACACAGACACCGACGGCGACGGCATCCAGAACTACTGGGAGACCGCCAACGGCCTCAACCCCAACAGCAACGCCGACGCTGCACTCGACAAAGATAACGACGGCATGACCAACCTTCAGGAATTCCTCGCAGGCACCAACCCCAACGACTCCTACAGCAAATTCAGCGTCTCCATCGCCACTGCCAACTCCGGCCCCGGCTACACCCTCACCTTCACCGCGATGCCCTACAAATCCTACTCCATCCAATACAAGGACTCCCTCACCGCCGCCTCGTGGACAACACTCCAATCCTACCCCTCCACCTCCTCCCAACAAACCATCACCTACACCGACCCAACGGGCACCAGTAGCAAATTCTACCGCGTCGCAACACCGTAACTCACACCCGCTCCAGCCACATAGGTGTCCCGTATTTTTCCAAAGCAAGACGGCCTGCTAATTCCCGCTCAGTAATCGTGAAATCCCGCAACGGGAACACCTCCGAAAATGCACGGGCAATATCCCCGCGCCACGCTAGCGGCACTCCCTGCACGCTACCTTGATACAGCAAACCTTCACGGGTGCGCCGCTGGGCAGCACCAGCGATCTTACGTCCGTCGACAACAACGTCAGCCTCTGCCGGGCTATCAAAACACACGCCGTTCCCCTGCCCTTCCGGTGCGTGCGCAAGCGACGCAGCAACTCCCCGATCAGCAAGCCACTGTGCAAGCGCTCCGTGAAATTTGCAGTAGCTCTCGCGTGCACTGCATTGCGCAAAGGGATGAGCGATGGGAACGACGATGGAATACGTGATGTCTTCGCCGTGTAAAACTACACCGCCGCCTGTCATCCGGCGCACATGCGCTCGCCCCGGCCAGGACGCGGCAATAGGCGCATATTTTCCAAAATACCCGAACGACACCGCTGGTTGTGCCCAATGATAGACGCGCACCATTGGACGATCCGCAGTCAGTAAAAGCGCCTCGTCGAACGCCATATTCAGCGCAGCCGAGTGCGGCTCTGTATCGTGGATGAAGGTAAGTTTTTCAAACAACACCCCGCCTCGATAGCGAATCTTACACACTTTGTCTTTCTTCGTGATTGCCGTTCGCTCCGCGCACACTTACGGATCGACGAACTATGGTAAAACCTGCGCTAGGCAAAGGGCTCAGCGCCCTCATCAATCCTCGTGTCGCATCACCGACTCCGCACGCGGAAGAGGGCGAACGCGTCCAGATGGTCGCACTCGAACAAATCATCCCATCGCCGTGGCAGCCGCGTTCCGAATTCCGCGACGAGCATCTCCAGGAACTCGCGGACAGCATTAAGGAAAAAGGAATCATGCAGCCGCTAATCGTGCGGCGCGTGGGTGAAAAATTGGAATTGATCGCCGGCGAACGACGCTGGCGTGCAGCACAGCGCGCGGGACTCAAGGACGCGCCCATCATCGTTCGCACCGCCAGTGATCAAGACGTCCTCGAACTCGCGTTGATCGAAAATCTACAGCGTGAAGATCTCAACCCCATCGAAGAAGCACGCGCATTTTCGCGACTAGCGAAAGATTTCCTGCTCAAGCAAGAAGACATCGCACAAAAAGTCGGCAAGAGCCGTGCGGCGATTGCAAACTCGATGCGTCTGCTCGATCTCCATTCGCAGGTGCAAACGTGGGTCGTGCAGGAGCGGCTCACCGTGGGACACGCCAAAGTCCTCCTCGGCGCCAAGAGTGCGGAGGAACAACTGAAACTCGCCGAGGAAACGCTGCGGCGCGGACTCACCGTTCGCGGAACGGAGCAGATGATGGCCGATCACTTCGCGGGCAACGGCGCACGCAAACCCAAACGTGGCGCGGCGAGCAGCCCGCAACTCGATCCCGCCATTGCCCATTTGCAAAATCGTCTTCGCCAGCACCTCGGCACCCAGGTCGCATTTCATCACGGCGAAAAGAAAGGGCGCTTCGAGATCGAGTATTACGGAAACGACGACTTGCAGCGTTTGCTCAAACTCATCGGCCTGCCGGAGGAAGAGTAAGTTTGAGAACCTGTAAAACAATCTTCGCTCTCGCGTTTTGCCTGCTGCTCATTGGCTGCAAGGAAAGCGCACCAAAAATCGCACCGCGAACTCTGCCACGCATCAGCGCGCCGACGGATTTGTGGAAGGAATTTTCCGGCGAAAAAGCATTTGAGCACGTGCGCACACAAGTCGCACTCGGAGCGCGCCCTTCCGGCTCCGCCACCATCGAAAAAGCACGCACACACATCGCCGATACGCTCAAGCACGCAGGTTGGCAGGTCGAACGGCAGGAATTTGAAGAAACGCCCGTGCCCGGCAAAGGCGCGCTGAAGTTTGTGAACCTGATCGCGCGTTTCTCCGCAACCGCAGTGCAACCCGTGCCAACAAACACACAGCGCGTCATCGTCTGCTCACACTACGACACAAAACGAATGAGCGGCATCAACTTCGTCGGCGCGAACGACAGCGCATCATCCACCGGTGCACTACTCGAACTCGCCCGCGTCCTAGCCACCGCCCCACAATTTGCTGAGCACTTTGAACTCGTTTTCTTCGACGGAGAGGAAGCCGTCGAAAAATTCAGCGAACCGCTCGACGGGCCCGACGGCCTCATTGGCAGCCGCCACTACGCCCGCACACTGCGGGAAAGCGGCCGCGCCAAGCAGTTTCAATTCGCCATCCTGTGGGACATGATCGGCGACAAGAATCTCACCATCACACTCCCCAGTGACACCCCGCCACAACTCGCCTCCGCCCTTTTCGCCGCCGGCGAAAAACTCGGCACCCGCAAGCATCTGAGCACCTACTCCGATCCCATCCTCGATGATCATGTGCCCCTCCAAATCATCGCCCGCATTCCCTCCATGGACATCATAGATTTCGACTACCCGCCATGGCACACTGGCAGCGATACCCTCGATAAACTGAGCCCCGACAGCCTCCGCATCATCGGCCAGCTCACACTTTACATGCTCACACAGGAGTTGGGAAAATAGTCCGCTTCATCAGGCCCGTCGCATTTTTCCCGACGAAACAGTTGCCACAAAAACATCACTGTGCTTCTCTCCCCGTCCCGCTTCGTGGGTAAAACGCAGCCATAGCTCAATTGGATAGAGCATCTGACTACGAATCAGAAGGTTTTAGGTTCGACTCCTAATGGCTGCACCACTTCTTCG
>CAMBOD010000054.1 GCA_945868985.1 Prosthecobacter debontii
GGCGCGAGCCCCTGCTGCTCCAGCGCGTGCAGGATGAAACGGTCGATGTCGTCCTGCGCCCAGGCTCCGCCTTTCACCGCCGGCACCGGATGTTTCTGCGGCGGAGAGAATGCCCAATGCCGCGCATAGACCGCACCCTCGTCAATCCAGCGCGCGAGGATCCCGCGCTCCGCGGCGGACAGCGGGCGGTTCAGCTTTGCGGGCGGCATGATCTCGTCCCGATCCGTGCTGTGGATGCGCTCAAACAGCGCGCTCGCCTTCGCCTTGCCCGGCACAATGGCCCGCTCGCCGCTTTTCAAAAGTGCCGTCGCTCCTTCAGCCGTATCAAGACGCAATCCCGCCTTGCGCTTCTCCCCATCCGGTCCATGGCACGCAAAGCACCGATCTGAAAGGATCGGCCGGATGTCCTTATTGAAAGACAAGGGGGCGGGCTCAGTCGCCATCCCTGACAACGAAACCAGCAACTGAGCCGTGAGGAGCGTAAGTGGATATTTCATGGAGAATTCTAATCTTTTACCAACAACGCTGTCGCAGCATGATGGCTTGCGTATCGGGATGATTTAGTAAATGAAATGCGGCCGCATTTTCATGGTTCGGTAAAACGGTAGTCGAAGCGGGCATCGGGCGCCGCGTCGCCCTTGCTGTAAAAATCCATGATATCTCCTGTTACGGGAATGTTATCCACCCACTTGAAGTCCAGCTTTAGTTTTCCCGCAGCAGCACTAACACCCATAACCTCCCTGGGTATCGAGATGGTTAGTTGATTGTCCGTCCATTGCAGCGGGACCATGACGACCTTTTCCCAAGTCTTGGAAGCTGCGTTGTAGCGCTCTACCGAGCAGGTATTTCCTTCACGGCTGCGGTTGACGAGGAAGTCATGGCCATACCAACCGGTGGTGGGATTGGCATCGGCATCAAGGTAGAGCATCATCCAGTTTTCGTCGGTAGCTGGCGTGAGGGCAGTGGCCGTCTGGACGTGGAAAAACAGGGATTTGCCATCACGGGCCACCTGCGCAAGCACCAGATCGTTTCGCGAACTTTCATCCACGTAGCGGGTTCCCGGCACGGTGGCATCGCAGGCTCGATTCGCCACATCCCCGTTGGCGTCACGGAAAATCGGGAGCACATCTGCCCATGCGGCAGGTTGTTCCAGTTCGATGGTTTTGGGCGGCGATGGAGCGGATGGTCGTGCCATGCCTTTGTAGCGCCGCATGTTCGATACAAACTGCCAGTAGTAATTGTCCCGGTAGCCACCGCTCATCGGTTCGATGTCCCGGTTGAATTCCGAATTGAATTGATCGACCATGTGTCCCTGGCCAGCGACCGTTTTGCGATTCATGAAGACCACATCGGGTGTTTCCCAAACGGCTGCTGTCCACTCGTTCCAACCGGTGACCATCAACATCGGTGCGCCGACTTGATTCGCCACTTTCCATTGTTCCTCAAAAAACAGGCCTTTGGGTGCGTCTTTGGAAACCCATTGGTCGTTATACACCGGTTCATAACCCGGCACACAACTCACGCTGGCGGTTTTCATGTTGTTCCAGAGCGGAGCTCCCAACGATTTCGAAACACACAATTGCTCGACTTTGCCGTCCGGTCCCAGTGCCGGGTGTTGCGGATGGGAATCCATGAATCGCCATGTTGTGGGTGCATTCTTGCTATCGAAAAACGCCCATGTCGGACGCCAGGTGAAATATCCCTGGACCGCGGGTAGCAGCGCAGGCTCCTTGAACTTCGCGCCATCGACGGGCGCGGGTGATAGAATCAGCGGCTTTCCCTCCCAACGGAACCACATACTCTCGTGTTTGCCGGGTTGATACCAATTCTTGTAAAGAGCCTCGGCTTTCCACTCGAACTCGTGATTGAGGAAGAACGAAAACAAAGGAACCTTCACCCCTTTCGCCTGCAGTTCCTCCCCGATCTGGAGCAGCACGGTGAGTTCCTCATCGTAAAGATGGGCATTGGTCGTATCGAAAATCAGGTAGTCCACACCGGCATCGGCAAGCAGCACGAGGTGTTTGCGGATGACCCATGGATCGGCGGAACGATAGTATCCGAAGAGTGGCTCGGCCCAATAGAACTCCGGAAAGTCAGGTCCGCCGGGCGGATGAGCGGTAAAGTCCATGAAGCCCGGCCGGGTCTTGAGATACTCCGTCATGTTGAAGTTGCCCGGTATGTGCCTCAGGTTTTTGTGCCAGAGGGAATAAAACAGCCCCACCCAACGGTCATTCTTCGGAGGTCCGGCTTCTTCAAAGGTCGGCAGTTTGCGACCAAGGTCATCTGTGCCGGACCAGTTTGAATTCTCGATGACAACCGCCTTGGTGGTTTCGGCGGCAAGTGGCATTGGGGCAACCAAGACGGCTGCAAGCGCAGCCGCTTTCAATAAGCGCGGAATCAGCGGAATTTCGAGACGGCTGCGCCTGAAGGTCTGGACTTTGGGGAAGATGGAGGCCTTTGAAATGATCGGCAGGATGTGTTGGGGCATTAATTGTTGCTGGAAATATGAGGGCTTGAGGGAATTTGTCATGTGACGCAAATGCGTTACGCTGCCGTTTTACTTGGCTTAGTTCCGGCGGGGTTGTTTGCAGATCCGCTCGACGTGGTGTTCACGAATCCGCCGCCCGCAGCGCGGCCGGGGGGTGATGTGGATGAGGATGGGCTGCAATATCAGCAAGGCCGCGATCACGCGCGATCTCGAAGCTCTGCACGACGCCGTGGGCGCATCCGATCGTGAAAAGCGCCGCCTGGTGCACTTCGATCTTGAAGGGAATTGGATTGGCGTATTCGCCAGCAATCTGCGCCGTCCTTGTTCTGTTAGCTTCTTTGGCGACAACCTGGCCGTCGCGGAACTCGAGTTCCGCGTCACAATCATCGATAAGACGGGCACACCGATCTCGTTCCTCGGCGACAATCCGAATCAAGCGCAATGGCCGAGCTTCGGTGTCCCACCGCAAGACCAGAAGATCGGGATCTTCAACGCACCGCACGGCCTGAGCTTCGACAAAGCCGGCAACCTCTACGTTCAGGACTGGAACAAGACGGGTCGGATTACCAAGTTGACCAAGCTCTGAGACTTTTGACGAAAGTTCGTTGAGGCTTCCTCGAATGGCTCTTGGCTAATGTGTTTTCCTGCTTCCTCCAGAACCCGAAGAAGTTTCTGAAATCAGCCGGTGCGCGTGATCCAACGCATGCCAGGCCAACCATGGGGGCAAACTGCGCCTCCTCTTATTTGGTGAAATCCGGATGCTTCTCGTCGCCCATGGATTCGAGGTAGGCGAGCAGGTCGAGGATTTCGTCCTCCTTGAACGTGCTGAGCAGGCCCGGGGGCATGAGTGATACTTTGGACAAGTCCCTCGATTTGATATCCGTCTTGGAAATCGTCTTGGTTGCAGTGGGGTCGAAGGGATTGGTGATCACCACGACCGTTTCGTCGTTTTCCTGACCGATACGACCGGAAGTGGCGGTGCCATCTTTCAGGGTGAATACGGTGGTCAAATATTGTTCAGAGAGAACCTTGGAAGGTTCCATGATGGACTCCAGCATATCCTGGCGTTTGAAGCAGGTAGCCGTGCGTTGGCGAACATCCTGCCAGCCTCGACGAGCGTGTAGCCCATTTTTGTGAGGAAGCGCAGCTGATTTTGAAACGCGATGTTCTTTTGCTGGACGAATGTTTGCGCCTCGATTTTGGAACTGAAAAATTTTCGCACCCGTTTTCCTGCTTCCTTAAAATTGACCACGAACTTCAAAGCAGGGCGTTTTGTGTCGTTGTAGTGCTTGAGTTGAAATGGATTTGTCATGGCCGGTTCGTTGCCATCTGTTGCCATCTGTTGCCATTTTTCAAGCTCGAATGCGCAAGAATGAGGGAATATGGGGTATTATGACTTTGACACTGAAACAGTCTTGGAACCTTGCATTGATGAGGGTTTCAGAGGAAAACAGTTAGTGCAGCCGGCGGGGGTCGAACCCACAACCTTCGGCTTCGGAGACCAACGCTCTATCCAGTTGAGCTACGGCTGCATTTTGAAACCGCAGAAATCTTGTGCGAGGCACGCAGACTGTCGAGGGAAAGTTTTGCGACGGGCGATAACTTACTTTTTACCAGCACAGACGTTGCACATGGCATTGCAGCCGCTACGCTTTCTGAAAATTTTCCAATTGAAATGCATACCCCGACTTTCCTAACCGCTGCACTTTTCTGCGTAAGCACCGCTCTCTCTCAAGTGCCGGATGCAGCCCCTTCCGCACGGCCTCAGGGCTCGCCAGCACCGGTGGGTCAAGCCCCAGTCGGCCAAAAGCCCGCACCCCAGCCCGCTGCCCCAAAGCAGCAAAACTCTCCATTTGGACAGGAAATCCCAGTGGGCGATCCCGGCACGGAAATAGTCACTTTCAATGGGAAAAACTATGCCGTCTCAAACAACCCTGTCTTTCAAGCGCGGTTTGAAAAATTTCTCAACTCTCCTGAAGCCACGAATAAGGAGGATACCGAATATCGCGCGATCCTAGACCGCATCCTTGCGTGTCTGGCTCCGGGAAATGCAACCGTTCAAAACATTGATGCCGCCTTCAAACTCCTGCCTTACGCAGCGCGCTACGACATTGATGCCCATCTCTGCGATTCGCTCGCCGACGCTGTTTATGCGGTCTGGCAGGCGCAGCGAAATCAGGCGCGCCTGAGTAATGCGAACGTAGCTCTCGAAGAGGAACTGCGGCGGCTGGAATGGAACCTTCAGACCGTCACCGATGGTAAGAAAATCCAAGCACCGGCAGCACCAGCAGGCGGTCGGGCAAACGGAGGTGGCGGCAATGGCGGAGCGAGACAGGGCGGGGGAGCCGTGAACCCCGCTAACAGCACCGACTACCAGACCGCGAGCTACACCCGCCGGCACGCAGAGCGGCTCGTCGCCATGAAAGCAAACGATGTAAAAAAAGCGCTCTCGGAATTGCAGGCAAAGGTCGAATTTCAAACCATGATGGTGCAGTTCCTTCTCCAGCGCCGCTTCCAGCACGTCATTATGTCCACGCGCTTCTACCGTGCGCTTTTCACCGACGGCGACTCAAAGCTCAACCTCGGCAAGGACGCGACCGATCTTTTTGCCAAAAGCACTGGAATGCCGCCGACGGTTAGCGTCATTGATTCCGTCGCCAACGAAGCCATCCGCGACGAGCGTGAGGGCGTAAAGGCGTTCGATTTCCTGCTCACCAAAAACGAAATGGAAGGAGCAACAAAGCAACTCCGGCAGGCATTTCTCATCGGCGAATACATGCCCGACGTCCGCCTTGTGCCGCGTGACAAAAAGCGGCAATGCCTCGAATTTGCGCAGAAGAGCTACCAGCTTATTTCGTCAATCAATGTGCGCGATTACGGCAGAGCCGAATCACTGGTGAAAGACTTGAAGAAAGTGGCTAACGACTTCGACGACTCCCAGCCCACCGCCGCCATCGAAGGAGCAAGAATAAAAGCGCGTGCGCTGATTGGCAAAGCCAGACAAGCCGCGCTGAGCAGCGACCATGCTACCATGGAGCGTGTGATGACCGAGGCTGGCGAAATATGGCCGGGAAACCCAGAGTTCAAGGAGGCGATGGACAAGCTTTTCACCCAGGGCGACGTGGTGCAGAAGGCATTGCTCGATTTTGACCAACTGCTGAGCCAGAAAAACTACCGCCAAATCTGGGCCGACAAAGTCCGCTTCATCGCCGCCGTCGCCGTGAATCCTGAACGCAAACCTGCGCTCGAAAAAGTGATGAACGACATGCAAACCATTGAGGCCGCACTCATGCGCGCCGAGGAAATGGCCCGCCAGGGCGTCTATGCCGGCGCGTGGGAAACGCTCGAACGCTCGTGGGCTCAATTCCCCGACGACGCCAAACTCAATCAGCAGCGCGCCGACATGACCACTCGCGCCAGCGATTTTGTGAAAGTAGTCCGCAACGCCGAGGAGTTGGAAAAGAAGGAGCAATTCGGCAGTTCGCTCGCCCATTTTCTGAAAGCACAAAAGCTATATCCCGCCAGCGACTTCGCCCGCGACGGCATCAATCGCCTCGTCAAACAAGTGCTGCCCGAGAGCTAGTCGCGGCCGGCGCTCACCGCCGCGTCGCCTTCGCGGACGTGTTTCAGATCGGCGACGATGATGAACGTCACGATGACCAGCAGCGACCACGAGCTGATCTTGCTGGCATCCACTGCGCTCCATCCAGTGCGCTGATTGGGATACACCCACGCGCCGAGGAATGTGGCCATATTTTCCGCCACCCAGACAAAGAACCCGATGAGCATAAAGCTGAGCACCATTGGCATAGCGCGCTCACGTTCCAGCACGGTGAAATGCACACGCGTCCGGGCAAAAACGACGACCACTGCAGCAACGAGCCAGCAGCGGAAATCACCGATGAAATGGTGCGTGAAGAAGTTCACGTAAATCGCAGCGCTGAGGGCGATGCTCAGCGCGTGCGCGGGGTATCCGGTGAGTCGCAACTTCATAATACGCCAGGACTGGCACATGTAGCTGGCGACTGCCGCATACATGAATCCGCTGAAAAGCGGCACCGCGCCTATTTTAAAAATGCCGGGCTCCGGATAACTCCACGAGTGGATGCCGGGTTGGGTTTTGAATAGCTCAAGCCCCAGCCCGAGTCCGTGAAAAACTGCGAGCACGGCGGCTTCTGCCAGCGTCTCAATGCGTGTGGCCAGTAGCGCAAACTGAATGAGCATCGTGGCCACGAGAATGAAGTCGTAGCGTGCCAGCCCGGCGATGTGGACGTGCCGCGAGAAGAGCAGAACGAGAAAAAACAGCCCGGCAAAAATACAGGCGCGTGCCTGCTTGAATCCGAATATGGAAAACTCACGGAGGAATTCGCGCATCACGTCGCTGGACGTTCGTTAAACGTCGTCCTTTTCGACGGCACGGGGCAATCTGCGCGGGTGGCTTTGCACCAAGCGATGCGCAGCGGGATCGTCTGCCATTCCTGCATTCGACCAGTCGTTCGCGTGCTCTCCGTATTTGGCGCGGAAAGCGCGCATATTTTCCCCGGAGATAAATTCCGGGTGATCCACGAGGACATCGTAAGGGCCGGGGCGGGAAAAAATCTTGGCCATGATCGGGACGAGATCCAAAACGAACAGCGTTCCGAAAATGACGAGGAACTGGAACACACCAGCGATCCATTTGCCCTTGTTCTCCGCGCGCTCCTCGGCGGTTGCGTCAGGAGCCGGCTCGAAGATCACTTTGTAGAGCCCAATCGTTTCCTCCATAGGGTCAAATACGCCGCCTTGCTTGTTTTTGAGGAGCGCGAGTTGGGGAAGATATTTGTCGTCGTGCCGCTTGGCTGCGATGGAGTGATCGGTCTCAAGCGCGGCAGTGTGTTCGGCAAGCTTTGTGACGCGGGCGGTGTGATCCGTTTCCAACTCCGCAATCTGTGCAGTAACTTTTTCGAGTTTCGCTTTGCGGATGCGCTCTTTCTCGTTGCCCTCGGCAACAAAGGCATCGCGCTTCGCTGAGAGGCCGTCCAGATAAGCGTTGCGATCCACGAGGCGGGCGGCTGCAAGTTGTTTGTCGCTCGCGATGAGCGCAGCTTGCTGGACGGTTGAGGCGGTTTCCAGCCGCCGGATATCCACCACCACAGCGCGGTCGCGTGCCTGCATATCCTTCAAACGCGGACCGTCTCCGGGCTTCTTTTTCTCAGGATAGAATTCATTGGGTTCACCGAGCGCTTCGCGCGCGATGGCCTCCACCAAGCGGCGGTGAAGGTCCTGCTTTGCCTCCAGTTCGGTGTTGGTTTTTGAAAGCGTCTCCTTCTGTGCTTCGATCTGTGAAATCACCGTGCGTGTCGCGCCGCTCGCAGGGGCGACAAACTCGGGATCGCTCGCCCTTTTCCGCTCCGCCTCCATGCGCTCATCGGCGTAGTCCTCGGGATTCAGAATCGCCTTTTGCAATTCGGGCAGTTGCTCAGTGAGCGCATCGTTCTGCTTGTTAAAATCGTCGTTGAGTTGCTTGCGACCTACTTCGTTGTCCTCGCGGATTTTTTGTAATGTCGCAGTGAGTTCGCGGCGTCCTGTGGATTCCTGCTCGCTAAGGATATCGAGTTTGGCCTGATATTTCTGCTGATAGTAATAGGTGATCGCAGGCCGGTATTGATCGAGGCAAAACGGGAAGGAGATCGCGACGCTCACCACGCCGGCGAGCGCGAAACGAAATGTGACCTGCAAGAGCTTCCGCCACCACGGCTGAAAGGGCCGGTAGGTCGCGAGTAGAATGCGGTCGGTATTCAGGATCACAAACGCCCACGCGAGCGAGATGGCGGTGACTGACAGCCAGGGCGGCTCATGAAAGCGGCTCTTTGCATAAAAGATCATGCCAAGAAAAGACATGATCGTGGGGATGAGCACGGTGCTGCCGAGCACGGCGATACGCTCGCGCTCAGTGGCAGGGCAATGCTTCAGCGTTTCCCAACGCGCGCCAGCCAGCCAGTAAAGTGGACGCATCCAGCGATCCCATCGTGCGGGAGCGTCGGCCTCAGCCGGAGGTTCGTGATCAGGTTGCCAGTGCATGTTCGATTGATTGAGTAGAAGCTAAAGGGCGGGGGCAAAGAACAAATGCTTTCCAGAGAGTTTCCTTAGTTAATTTGCCGTGAAGTCTGCGTCCTGTGTTAGTCCGCCTTTTTAGCCACCAATTTTTTGTGCCCAAGTTCGAGGATGCGCCTCTGCTCTCGCGTGAGGCTTGCGATTCCGTCCCGGCTGATTTTTTCGAGAATCGGATCCATTTCCACGCTCACGAATTCCTCCGCGCTCATGTGCAGCCATCGCA
>CAMBOD010000055.1 GCA_945868985.1 Prosthecobacter debontii
CGCGCTGCATCTCGGCGTCCGTCACCATCGTGCGGAATTTCAAAATTTGAAATGGGCGTCCGTTTTTTCCACCACGTGCCTGACGAAAAATTGCCGGTCCCGGGGACGTGATTTTGATGACCAGAGCAATCAACAAAAAGAGCCACGAGAGAAGAATGATGGAAACAAGGGCGATGCCGCGATCGATCAAGCTCTTGATAAACAGCGCCCAGGAAACACTGGGAGCTGCGCGAAATACGAGCATCGGCTTGCTGCCAAACGCATCGAAATCTGGACGCGCAATAGCGGTGCGAAGAAAATCCGCGCTGAGCCACGCCTCGACTCCTTCAATTTCGCAGGCTGCGATGTGTTCTTGCAGGAGACCAAGCTGAGTATGATCTCCGACAAAAATGACGCGCCCAACCGCATGCTTGTGAAGTGCGGCGATGAGATCGTTGGCGCTTTGCTTTTGGATATCAATCTCTTCCGTCACCTCGATCTCCATCACTTGGTCCGCAGTAAATGCGTGACGAAAACTATGCATATCCGCAACACTTCCAGCGAGGATGATAGGCTCACGAAGCGCTCCTGATTTTATCCGCCTGCGATAGCGAGAAATGGTGACACGCTCGCGAAGCAGGATCAGTATTGCAGCGAAGAGTGCGAACAGTGGCATGACCGCGCGGCTCTCCAGATTGAGTTTCAAAAAATACGAGGAGGCCGCAATGATGAGACCGACAACGAGCGCACCGCGCCCTAGCTGCCCGAGCGACTTGGCGAACGTTTTACGAGTAGGATGTTCGTAGAATCCCTGTGCTTCGATGCAAATAGGGCCGAATGGAACTAGCACGAAAAGGAGCCACTGAAATTCGCGGAAGGGCGCGATGGTAGTTTCGAATATGTGCCAGTCAGCCCCCGCAAAACGCAGCGTGTGGGCACTCCAGAATGCGAACGCGAGCAAGAGCGCGTCCACGATTTGGAGGAATTGTAAATTGAGTTCCTGTCGGCGTCCGATCATTCTACTTGGGATGAAGTCACACAACATAGCCGCGCAAACCACGCCGAGAGCGAGAAAAATAGCAGGCGTAGCGATGAATCGCCCGAATGTGGTCGCGACAGTTCACACACCTGCGGGTCTGCGCATCGCATCAAAATTGGACAGCGACGATGTGGATGTTGTGGAATTCCGCCTCGATGCGTTGGCGGATCGCGTGGATGAAATTGAGCACATACTCAGCGTGCTCAAAGTGCCAGCGCTTTTGACAGCGCGGCATCCTGCGGAGGGTGGAGTGAATCACCTTCCCCTCGCAACTCGCCGCTCCCTGCTCCTGCGCCTGTTACCGCTTGCTTCTCTGGTAGATGTGGAGTTGCGCTCCGTGAAGTCATTGACGGGAGTAATCGCTGCGGCAAAATCGCGTGGGGTGAGGGTGGTCGTTTCGGATCATCACTTTGGGAAGACGCCTCCGCTTACAAGTTTGTTGAAACGGGAACGCGCGGCCTTTTACGCCGGTGCGGATATTTTCAAACTCGCCACCAACACATCAGCAGTCCGCAATTTCACCACGCTACTTGATTTCATTTCGCAGAAGAATAAACACCCACGTGCTGTGATGGGCATGGGTATTTTTGGAAAAGTCTCCCGTCTCGCCATGGCCAAAGCTGGTTCAGTCCTCAATTACGGCTATCTCGATCAGCCAAATGCACCGGGACAATGGGAGGCGCGAGAACTCAAAAAGCTGATCTTACAGGCCTGATCAAAAGTCTATGCCGCCGCCGCTTCGTTGGATTTTGGCGGAGTAACTGGCTGCGTCTGACTCAGAACGCGCATCAACGCCGAATAAATCTCGGAAGGACCGAGCCCCTTGCTCACATATCCATTCGCACCCGCCTTCCGCGCTGCTTGCATCGCATCCTCATCGTAACCTAGCCCAGTGAACATCACGATTGGCAAAGCTGGGAATTTTTCACGAATCATGGAAATCAAGCTGATGCCGTCAATTTTTGGCATCCCGATATCGAGAATGATGGCGTCGCACGCATTCAAATCCAGCCAGCTCAAAACCTTCGAGCTGTCTGTGAGCGAAGAGCAACCGTGCCCCTTACTACGCAGATAGGTAGTCAGGAAGCGGTTCAGGAGGCGATTATCGTCAACAACGAGGAAGTTCATGTGTTAATGTATGGGCTGTTTCAATGCATGAATTAGCACTGCCCGTGCCAGCACCGCAGGAGCTTCTACGCTTCTCAGCTTCATATCAGCTGTAAAAACAAAAGGCCGGGTAGCAAATGCTACCCGGCCCTTGTTGTAATCTTTACTCGTTAGAGCTTAGAAGCGGACCACGACGCCGCCGCCGAAGGACCACTGGTTCTCATCTCCATCGATAACGCTGGTCACAGCAGACGTGTTATCGCCGAGGTGGTAGTAAGTGGCGTTTGCTTTGAGAGCCCACTGTCCGAGGCACTCAGGCAGGAAATGGAGCGGGAGTTCCGCTGCCACGCCAGCCGAGACGAAACCAAAGGTATCATCTCCGGTGCCGGTGACTGGGTTACCATAGAAACCATTGCTACCTAGACCGACGTTGATCGGAAGGCTGATAGTTGCAGGACCAGCTTGGAAGCTAGGAGCGATACCCACTTCGTAGTAGATACCTTCTTCAGCGCCTGTGCCAGCTTTGCCTTCGAGCTCAAACATCACGGTGACGTGCGGGTGCAGGGCGAAAGCGCCGAGCAAGTCGCTGTCATCATATGAGATGTTGATGTTCGCATTGTAGTTGTCAGCGAACGCATTGTTTGGGCTCAGGATGGCGATGAAGCTCGGCGTGATGCTGAGCTTGCCAAACTGGAGCGTGATACCAGCAGCATAGTCGAATTCATACCACGAAGAAGTAGTTGGAGTGGACACGGCTTTGTGGTCATGCACGCTGCTCCATGCGCTGAGGTTAATCGTGGCTTTGGTAAGCACACCACTGCCTTCATAGATCTTGAAATAGAGGTCTGTGTAAGGCTGAGCGATGACGCCCTGGTTTTCCTGCGGCACGCCGCGGGAGATGTAGTTCGACGTGAAGTCCACGCCGAGGTCACCGGTAATGCAGGATTCCTTGACGACTTCTTTGGTCGTCTTGCTGTCCGTGGCTTTAACGGGAGTTCCGGCGTAGGCGGAGCTGCCGATGAAGGCTGCTGCTGCGAAGGCCGATAACGTAGCGATTGTGCGTTTGGTCATGTTTTTTTGTGTTAGTTTGGTGGTGTCTTGGTGTTTTAGTTTTGTGCCTGTTACGGCGACGGCGGGGCTGATAGCAAAAATCAGAGCAGGCGTGCAACTGTTTTTTTAGCAGCAAATGTGAATAACTGTGAATAACTCCGCGCAATCATGTGGCGTCCAGCCCTCGGACGGTGAATAACTTTCGCTATTTTCCCGTGCAGTAATTACGTCTCCGTAGCATTTTCTCGCGTCGCTGATGACGTGGCGATGGCATATACTCCCGCCGCCCTCTGGCACGCACCAAGATCAAAATTGAAAATAGATGAACGCTTTATAGACCACCGGCTTGGCGAAGATGGCGACTGCAGCTCCTGCACCAAGCAATGCGGCATAATGAGGCGCCGGTATGCGCCGCCACCATTGACCAAGAAAAGCGCGCGCATTTACCCAGTGCACAAAAGTGAGTATGGCTAAAACGATCAAAATAACGCTCCGGCAGACGCTCTTTGTCCCGCCCCCCATACAAAGCAGTGACTTCCAGACGCCGACTGTATTGGAAAAACTGCCTCCTAGGCGACGGGCGACAACTTTTGCGGGTTGTGCGACTAAATGCCAGTCCCCGGTGAGAGGGTCACGCTTCACAGTATCTCGGCCTGCCAAAAGTTTTTCACCTTGCTGGTCGTAAAACCCATCACCAAGCAGACGGATTGGTTTTAGTGGTGATTGATTCGTAATTTCGCCGAGAGTCGCCTTTTCATTTCCGCGCGTGACGGTGCCCACATAAGTATCGCCTGCACGGAAGGGCACCCAGGCGAGGAGCACCCACAGGAACGTCAGCGGCACTGCGATCCATTTCACCGCAGACACCATGCGCGCACCGGCCAGCCTCACCCATTCACGGTGAAAGATGAGCGCCATACCGTGCAGGCCGCCCCACAGCAAAAAGGCCCACGACGCACCGTGCCACAACCCGCCCAGCAACATCGTCAGCATCAAATTCCGGTAGGTGAACAGTTTCGACCCGCGATTTCCACCCAGCGATATGTAGAGATAGTCGCGCAGCCACGAACTCAGACTCATGTGCCAACGCCTCCAGAAATCCGTGATGCTCACCGCAAAATACGGAAACGCAAAGTTCACACACAGTTGATAGCCCAGCAGCCCGGCAACACCGAGCGCCATGTCCGTGTAGCCACTGAAGTCACAATAAATCTGCCCCGCATAGCATAGCATCGCCACCCACGCACTGAACGCATTGTAGTCCTGCGGCGCGCAAAAATACGCATCCACAATCCCAGCCAGATTGTCGCTCACGCACGACTTCTTCACAAACCCGATGAAGAACAGCACCAGGCACCCCCGCACATCCACGCGCGACCACTCCGTCCGCTTCAACGTCTGCGGCAAAAAAGTCATCGCCCTCACAATCGGTCCCGCAACCACCTGCGGGAAAAACGCGATGAAAAACGCCAGATTCAAAAAACTCCGCTCCGCAGGCAACTGCTTGCGATACACCTCAATCGAATACGACAAACTCTGAAACGTGTAGAAACTGATCCCGTAGGGCAGGAAAATCTTCAGCGGCTCCCATGTCGGCGAAAGCCCCAGCCAGGCAAACACCGCCCGGACATTTTCATCGAAAAACCCGTAGTATTTGAAAAATGCGAGCACCCCCAGATTCACCACCAGACTCCCCGTCACCCACAGCCTGCGCCCCCGATCCGTCTTCGCCCCCTCGATCCCCAACCCCACAAAATAATCCATGAACGTGCTAAACCACAGCAACAGCGGAAACCACCACCCCTCATGCAACTGATCCCACCGCCCCGCCGCGATATTTTGAAAAAACGCCGCCGGCTCCCCGATGAAAAAACACGTGTAAAACGCATGACTGCAAACCAGCAGCCAGACCTTCCGCGCCGTATTCGACCGCAGCGCCCAATTCACCAAAAAGATCACCGCAAAAATCCACAAAAACCGAAACTCCACAAAAAGTATCGGCGACGCGGGCGGCAGACTGGCGAGAGTTGCAGACATCGGGATCAGCGCTTCTCCGCATTCAGCAGCAGCAGTAGTTCGCGCGCGACAAGGCGCGTATAGATTTGCGCGCCAGTGTTGTTCATGTGGCTGATCTCCAGGCGATGCTCTGCCTTGAAAAGCTCCGGGTATTTTTCCGGATTGGTAAAATCCAGCAATGGCGGCAGTCCCTCGGCCTGCTTAGGGCGGAAAATTTTGTCTCCCACGAAAGGCGGGATCACCATCACCATCCGCCCGCCTGCGCGCTCGACAAGGCGCTGCTTCACGCGCAACTCCTCCAGACTCACCGGATCGCCATCGCTGCCTCTCCATGATCTGGCGCGCATCCCAGCAAGCTCCTTTTCGTAAACAGCGCCCTGCTCTGCATTCATCACTTCAGACACACTGAACGGCATCAGTCCGTCATTACGCTTTCCAAGTCCCGACTCCGTTTTATCCTTCGATGAAGCAGTCCCCATCCACTCCGTCAGTAATTCGTGTCCTCGTCCGATATTCGAGTTTCGCTCCATCCAATACCCGGCGTGTTCTGAAAACTCCGGCCATCTCTGCTGGGCTTTTTCAAGCCGTTTTCTCCATGTCCGCTTTTTGTTATCCGTGAAAAACGCCGCGCGAAATGTCGTCCATGTCCGCACGCTGTCGTGCCAGTGCACTGCCCGCAAAGTATAGCGTTCATCAATGCCGTGGCGGAGATTCACCGGATTGCACTCCACCAAAACGAGACGCACCGGCTTCGTCCGACTCGCGAGGATTTTCTCCAGCACATAAGTATCCTCCGGCGGAAACATCGCATCTGCACCGGCATTGAAAGACCGCACCCGATGCCCTGCCGCAGCCATCTCCGAGTCGAAAATCTCCGGCGCCAACTGATGATACGTCCTGCTCGATCCGACAAACAGCACATCGTATTCATCCCCATGCTGCGCAAGCCAGTCGAACTTGGATGTAAGCACTGGCACCCTCCGCTCCGGCAACACCGCACCGATCCCAGCGCACGCGAGCACAAACGCCGCGATAAAGGCGGCGAAATTTCCCAGCAATGAGAATGTCTTGGACAACACGGGCGCGGACAATAATTGCCGGGCTGAAAAAGACGAATGAAGAATCACCCAATTCGCCACAAAGCGGACTTGGTTGAAAAATCTAGCCCGCCGGATTGCCCACGAGAGATCAGCCGCTAGTCTCCCCGCGATGCCCGCATTCAAACTCTCTTCCAAATACAGCCCGCGTGGCGACCAGGAGCAGGCGATTGCGAAGTTGCTGAAATCCCTCGGCGCGGGCAACCGGCATCAGACTTTGCTCGGCGTCACGGGCAGCGGGAAAACTTTCACCGCCGCCAATGTCATCCGCGAACTGGATCGGCCCACGCTCGTCATCTCGCACAACAAGACGCTTGCGGCGCAGCTCTACTCGGAGTTCCGCTCGTTTTTTCCCGACAACGCGGTCGAATATTTCGTCAGCTATTTCGACTACTACCAGCCCGAGGCCTACATCCCGCGCAGCGACACCTACATCGAAAAAGATTCGTCCATCAACGACGAGATCGAGCGTCTGCGCCTGAGCACCGCAGGCTCGCTGCTCTCGCGGCGCGACGTTCTCGTGGTGGCGAGCGTCTCGTGCATCTACGGCCTTGCTTCGCCGGAGGATTTTCTCGCCATGCTGCTCACGCTCAAACGCGGTCAGACCATCGGGCGCGATGTCGTGCTGACGAAACTCGTCGAGATGCTCTACGAGCGAAACGACATGGATTTTTCGCGCGGGCGATTCCGTGCGCGCGGCGACGTCGTCGAAGTGCATCCCGCGAGCGAGGACGAGACCGCCGTGCGCATCGAGTTCTTCGGCGATGAAATCGAACGCATCACGCGCTTCGATCCGCTCACCGGGCACGCGCACGAAGAACTCACGCACCTCACCATCTTTCCCGCGAAGCAATACGTGACGCCGCACGACCGGCTGCGCGCCGCGCAAAACGGCATCCGCGAAGAAATGGAAGAGCGCGTCATCTGGTTTGAAAAACACGGGAAGCTCCTCGAAGCGCAGCGCATCAAGCAACGCACGGAATACGATCTCGAGATGTTGCAGGAGATGGGATTTTGCACCGGCATCGAAAACTACTCGCGCCACCTGAGCGGACGTCCCGCAGGGTCGCGGCCCTACACGCTGCTCGACTTTTTTCCGAAAGACTTCCTGCTCGTGATTGACGAATCCCACGCGACCGTCCCGCAAATCGGCGGCATGTATGAAGGCGATCGCTCGCGCAAACAGACGCTCGTGGACTACGGCTTCCGCCTGCCGAGCGCGATGGATAACCGCCCGCTGAAATTCCCCGAGTTCATGGAAATCGCCGGGCAGACCATCTACGTCAGCGCCACGCCCAGCGAATTTGAAATCCGCAACTCCGTCGTCGGCAACACCGGCTACGTCGCCACCTCGCGCACGCAGGCCGGCACCGCTGCGAACGATCCTGCCTTCGCCGAGAAAGTGATGACCATCGTGCGAGCGAGCGGTAGCGCGATGCCGATTGAGAGCTTCGACGCACACACGCCCGGCAAGCCGCTTATCGTCGAACAAATCATCCGCCCCACCGGACTGCTCGATCCGAAAATCACCATCCGACCGCTCAAGACGCAGATTGATGAAACGCTCGAACTTTGCCGCCAACGCGTCGAGCGCAGCGAACGCGTGCTCATCACCACACTCACCAAGCGCACCGCCGAGGATCTCAGCGATTACCTGCGCGACGTCGGCCTGAGCGTGCGCTATTTGCACAGCGATATTGATACGATCGAGCGCGTGGAAATTCTCCGCGCACTGCGCGCAGGCGAGTTCGACATCCTCGTCGGCATCAATCTCCTCCGCGAAGGCCTCGACCTCCCCGAAGTCTCCCTCGTCTGCATCCTCGACGCCGACAAAGAAGGCTACCTCCGCTCGCAGACCTCGCTCATCCAGACCGCAGGCCGCGCCGCGCGCCACGTGAACGGCGAAGTCTTTCTCTTCGCCGACGAAGTCACTCGCTCCATGCAGGCGTTGCTCGACATCACCGAATACCGCCGCGCCCGCCAGCTCGCTTACAACGAAAAACACGGCATCACGCCCAAGAGCGTCCAGCGTTCCGTGCAGGAAAGTCTGCACACCATCCTCCGCGCCCGCGACGTCGAATCCAGCGTCGTCAACGAAGCCGGCGGTGACTTCTCCCTCAGCGAAACCCTGCGCGAACTCGAACAGGAAATGATCTCCGCCTCCAGCGCCCTCGAATACGAAAAAGCCGCCCTTCTCCGCGATCAAATCGCCGAATTAAAAGCCGGCACCGGCCTCAACAAGATCGAGCCCCGCCGCAAACCCGTCAGCTACGGAAAGCCCAAACGCGGCAGGAGGTAGAGCGAAGAGCAAGGAGGGGGGCTGTCCCGGCCCCCTGCGCCCCAGAGGGGTGCCAAGTGTGTCGCATAACTTGAGCCTGTCTCGGTTTGGTGGACACCCCAGAGGGTAGCTGGGATGGTGTGTTTTTAGTTGAGTTTGGTTTCGTATTCCACAGGGGAT
>CAMBOD010000056.1 GCA_945868985.1 Prosthecobacter debontii
CACACGATTGATCAATAACGTGCTCGATTTCGCCAAACTCGAACGCCGCCAGAAACGTTTTGAAAAGAAGGCGTTTGATTTTCACTCAGTGATCGAGCGTGTGTGGGAAAGTCATAGCCTGCATCTGCGCGAATCGGGCTTCAGCACGCGATGGGAGGCTGCGCCGCCTCCCTATTCAGTCATCGGCGATGAGGACGCTCTTTCACAAATCCTCGTGAACCTGCTTTCCAACGCGGAGAAATACAGCGTCGAGCGAAAGGAAATCGAAATGCACTCGTGGATTGCTGATGACTTTGTGAACCTCAGCGTGCTGGATCGGGGCATGGGCGTGCCAGCAGGCGAGGAGCAGAAAATCTACGAGGCGTTTTATCGAGCGCACGATTCGCTCAGCAGCGGCATCCAGGGCAGTGGCCTCGGCCTCACGCTCGCGCAACGACTGGCGCGCGAGCATGGCGGAGAGATTTCATTCGAGCGGCGCGAGGGTGGGGGAAGTCGCTTCACGCTGCGCATTCCAATTTCAAATTACACAGAATAGCTATCCCAACACATTTATGAAAAAGCATGTCCTCGTCGTGGAAGATGACGCTCACATCCGTCTCGGCCTTTGCGATGCGTTGCGTTCGGAGGGCTACGAAGTCACCGATTGCAGCGCCGGCAGCGAGGTGCTCTCCATGTTCAAGCAGCGCAAGCCGGACATTGTCGTGCTCGACATCATGTTGCCGGGAAAAAGCGGCTACGATTTATGCCGCGAAATACGCGCCACCAAAAGCCGTGTGCCGATTCTCATGCTCAGTGCGAAGAGTCAGGAAGTGGACAAAGTCGTTGGCCTCGAACTCGGCGCGGATGATTACGTGACGAAACCTTTCAGCTTGCGCGAACTGCTCGCGCGTGTTCAGGCACTGCTGCGGCGTGCAGACTTTGCTTTAGAGCCTGCTGGCGAGGTGCCGGACTCGCTTTCGTTTGGCAAAGTGCGCATCGAGAGCAAGGCGTTGCGAGGGACGCGGGGAAAGGAGAAGTTCGAACTGACGCCGCGTGAGCTGAAGGTGCTCGCCATGCTTTATCGCGAGAACGGCAATGCGGTTTCACGCGACCGGATTCTCAATGAAGTCTGGGGTGTCGAATACTACGGAACGACGCGCACGCTCGATCAACTCGTGGTGAAGCTGCGCCAGAAAATCGAAGACGAACCCGCCGAGCCGAAGCACCTGCTCACGGTTCATGGGCTGGGGTATCGCCTGGATGTGTAGCTACAAAAACAAACCGCGGGTGCCACTTTCGCAGCACCCGCGGTTGTGAATGATTTCTAGCTACGCTGACTACTTGCCGCCTTCGCCGGGGCGGTAGTCTTCGAGCGCGCTGGCGAATGCCTTGTCGAGGCCGACGAGGTCTTCGCCGGGCTTGATGGCTGTTTCGAACGCAGCGGCTTCCTTGCGCATGTCGTCGTCGTTGTAGTTGGCGGCTTTGATCGAGAGGCCGATACGGCGCTCGCCTTTGTCCACTTTGATGACGCGGGCTTCGATTTCCTGACCGACTTTGATGACGTCTTTGACTTTCTCGATGCGGTCTTCGCTGATTTGCGAGATGTGGACGAGGCCATCAATATCGCCATCGAGTTCGACGAATGCGCCGAACGTGGCGATTTTGCTGATCTTGCCTTTGACTTTGTCGCCGATCTTGAAGCGCGCTTCGATGTCCTTCCAAGGATCTTCGTCGAGCTGTTTCATGCCGAGGCTGATGCGCTGGGCATTCTTATCAATGTCAATGACGACGGCTTCGATCTCGTCACCCTTCTTGAGTTGCTCGGATGGGTGGTTGATCTTGCGGGTCCAGCTCATGTCGGAGACGTGAACCATGCCGTCCACGCCTTCTTCGAGTTCCACGAATGCGCCGTAGGCGGTCATGTTGCGGACGGTGCCCTTCACGGTTTTGCCGAGTGGGTATTTGTGCTCCATCTCGTCCCATGGGTTGGCTTCTAGCTGGCGGACGCCGAGCGAGATTTTCTGCTCGTCTTTGTTCACGCCGAGAACGCTGGCTTCGATTTCCTGGCCGAGCGTCAGCACGTCGCTCGGACGCGCGATACGCTTGGTCCACGAAAGCTCGGAGACATGGATGAGTCCTTCCACGCCTTCTTCGAGTTCGATGAATGCGCCGTAAGGCATGAGGTTCGTGACCTTGCCTTTGACCTTTGCGCCGATGGCGAAGCGTTCTTCGATTTTGTCCCAAGGATTGTGCTGCGTCTGCTTCATGCCGAGAGACACGCGCTCCTTGTCCTTGTTGATTTCGAGAACAACCACGTCGATCTCCTGACCAACCTTGAGCGCCTCGCTCGGGTGCGTGAGGCGGCCCCAAGTGATGTCGGTGATGTGGAGCAGGCCGTCCATGCCGTCGAGGTCCACGAACGCGCCGAAGTCCGTGATGTTTTTCACGATGCCCTTCACGCGGTCGCCCACTTTCTTCGAATCCATGAAAGCGGAACGTTTTTCACTGCGCTCGGCCTCGATGATTTCGCGGCGGCTGAGGACCACATTGCGGCGGTCTTCCATCAGCTTCACGATCTTAAAGTCGAAAGTATGCCCCACGAAAGGAGCGAGATCCTTGGGCGGGATGATGTCAAACTGCGAGCCGGGCAAAAATGCCTCGATGCCGATATTGACGAGCAGACCGCCTTTGACGGCTGCCTTGACTTTGCCCTTGATGAGTCCGCCTGCATTATAGACGGCCACGATTTTCTCCCAGTTCTGCCGGGCAGATGCGCGCTCCTTGGAGAGCACCACCATGCCTTCATCATTTTCGAGACGGCAGATGAGCACTTCCACCTTGTCGCCCACGTTCAGGTTTTCGATGTCGTCAAACTCGCTGCCTGCGATTGCGCCTTCGCTTTTGTATCCGATATCCACGAGCACTTCGCGCGGGCGGATTTCGAGAATGGTTCCCTCTACAATTTTACCCTCTTTGAATTCGCGCATGGATTTCGCGAGGAGTTCCTTCATTTCGATCATAATGTTACTAGTTGTTACAAACCACGGTTTCCGGTTTTCCTCTCTGCCGGGCACACGCACACGCGCACGCCTATTACGGAGAAAGGGGCGCGCAACCTAGCTGGCACCCCCGCCGTGGCAAGGCGTTTTTCCACAATCCGCGCACGGTGCGGGATGCTCGGAGACCCCTCGCTGGGACTTGACGTCCCATTCGTATCGCCCACCATACCACGATGAAACTCCGCCGCCTCATCGCCGTCCTCATCTTCCTCACACCCGCACTCACCTTTGCGCAAGCGACCCGCACATGGATCTCCGGCGTCGGCGATGATGCCAACCCTTGCAGCCGCACAGCCCCCGGCAAGACCTTTGCAGGCGCCATCTCCAAGACAGCGGCTCACGGCGAGATCAATGTGCTCGACCCCGGTGGCTTTGGCGGGGTGACGATTACGAAATCCATCACCATTGATGGAATCGGCACCGAAGGAGGTATCCTAGTGGCTGGCACCAGCGGCATCATCATCAACGCGGCGGACGACGATGTAGTCATTCTACGCAATCTATATATCAACGGACTCGGATCAACCTTCGGCAGCGTCTTTGGCATCAACATCCTCAAAGCCGGAGCCGTCCACATCGAAAACTGCCGCATCACCGGCTTCGACAAAGGCATCAAATTCGCCCCCACATCGCCCGGCGCACAGCTTTTCGTGAACGGCACCCGCATCCAAAAATGCAAGACCGACGGCATCGCCCTCGAAACAGGCTGGACCACCATCCGCGACACCTTCGTGACAGACAACATCAGCAGCACCACAGCCGGAATGCCCCCCGTGACCACCTACCTTGGCAACGGCATCCGCGCCGCCGCAGGCACCAGAATGACCATCGAAGGCTGCACCTCCGCCGGCAACAACTACGGCATCGTCGCCGACGGCACCATCTACCTCTCCACCTCCACCATCACCAACAACACCGTCCTCGGCCTCAAACGCACCGCCCCCGGCACCATCATTTCCCTGCGCAACAACCGCATCATGGGCAACGCCATCAACGGCAAAGTCACAAAGAGCATCCCCCAACAATAAGCAGTCGCCCCCACAGCCACGCTAGGCAAACCGTCCGACCGCTCGTGGAGACGGACACGAGCACCCGCGCCAAACCCGCCGGAGTCATCGGCATTCAAATTCGCGAGCAAATCGGCGGCACCGCCCCCGTGGACCCGGAGCAAATGGAATTCCTCGCGCTAGCCACGCGCATTCCCTTCACCGCCCATTTCGACGTGGGCGACATCGGAAAGACCGTCTATTTCGCCCTCCGTTAGGATAGCAAAAACGGCCAGCCCAGCCCGTGGAGCCAGATCTACAGCGCGGTGAGCCCGTGATCAAATTGCAGATTTGGGATCGCAAATTGCGGATTTTTCCGCGCAGCGGGGCGCGCTTCGTTTGCTTTCCTCGGCAGCCTTGCTGCTTCGCGGTTCAATGCTGTTGTGCATATTGGGAGTCTTTAGCTTCCTCATGGATTGCTTGGTGAAAATACGAAGTGCATTGCTCTGGTGCTTTGCTTCGTTTTCCATGCCGCGAATGCGCCTTCTACTCGCCCTCGTTTTTGCCACGGCTGTTCATGCGGCTGAATTCAAAATCGGTATCCACACTTTCACGGTGCCCGATGGACTGACGGTGGAACTCGCCGCAGGCCCGCCTCTCGTGAACCGGCCCATCACGATGGCGTTTGGCGATGCGGGCGAACTCTACGTGGCCGACAGCTCCGGCTCGAATGAGCCCGTCGAGAAACAACTCAAGGAAAAGCCGCACCGCATCGTCCGCCTCGTGGACACGGACGGGGATGGCAAGTTCGACAAGAGCACCGTCTTTGCCGACAAGATGATGTTTCCCGAAGGCACGATGTGGCTCGACGGCTCGCTCTACGTTTCCGCGCCGCCGCAAATCTGGAAGCTCACCGACACCGACAAGGACGGCGTGGCCGACAAACGCGAGGTGTGGTTCGACGGCAAGACGCTCACCGGCTGCGCCAACGATCTCCACGGCCCCTACGCCGGGCCGGATGGTTTCATCTATTGGTGCAAAGGCGGGTTCGCCGAGCAGCGCTTCAAGCTCGGTGATGGCCGGGATTTCGTCAGCAGCGCCTCGCATCTTTACCGCATGAGGCCCGACGGCACGGGTTTCGAGGCCGTCATCACCGCCGGCATGGACAACCCCGTGGATGTCGTCTTCACGCCCAGCGGCGAGCGCCTGCTCGCCGGCACCTTCCTGCAAAGGCCCGCCAACGGAAAACGCGACGGCATCTTCCACGCCGTTTACGGCGGCGTGTGGGGCAAAGAGGACCGCTCTCTCAAAGGCCACCCGCGCACCGGCCCGCTCATGCCCGTGATGACGCACCTCGGCCCCGGCGCCACCTGCGGTCTGGAAATGGCGCGTCTCAACGGCTGGGGCGACGAATGGCGGGGTAATCTTTTCGCCGCCAATTTCAACCTCCGCAAAATCACGCGCCACATCCTCACGCCCGACGGCGCGACCTTTCGCACCACCGACAGCGACCTGCTCGTCAGCGACCAGACGGATTTTCATCCGACGGATGTGATTGAGCAAGAGGGCGGCTTGGGCGGCACCAACTCGCTGCTCATCGCCGACACGGGTGGCTGGTATAAGATTTGTTGCCCCACCTCCCAGCTCGTGAAGCCCGACGTGCTCGGGGGCATCTACCGCGTGAGGAAAAGCGACGCCGCCCCGAGGACCGAACGGGGAGGATCATTCCATGATCCTATCAAAAATTGGATGTCGCTCCTCCACGATGGAACCGCTTCTGAGCGCAATTTCGCGGCGCGCAGCCTTGCCAAGAATGCAAGCCACGACAACGGTGCCCATGTCTTAAGTAAACTCACCGAGTGGATGCTTTTTGAAGATGGTGGCGAAGTCGCAAGCCGACGGAGACGCAGGCTCGCTTGCCTTTGGACACTCACTCGCATCCCGGGCGAAGCAGCCCGTATCGCCGTCCACCGTGCTCTCACGCTAAAAGATGCCGAGTCACGCACCGCCGCCGCGCTCAGCATCGCGCTCTGGCGCGACAAGGGAGCCACCGACGTGCTCATCCCCTTGCTCGCCGATCCCGATTTGCACGCCCGCCGCGCCGCCGCCGAGGCGCTCGGCCGCATCGGCGACAAACGCGCCGTCGCCCCGCTGCTCGCCACGGACACCGCCGGTGACCGCTTCCTCGAACACAGCGTCGCCTACGCGCTCTACGAAATCGGCGACATCGCCAGCCTCGCCAACGCCGCCGCCGGTCCCGGCAAAATCGCTCATGGAATGCTCGCCGCCAGCTTGAGCACCAAGCCCGCGCCCGCGATGAAGCCCATCCCCGTCGAGCCCGCCATGCCCGGCCCTGACGCCGCCGCACTCGCCCGCCAGCGCGCACGGATCGAAGAACTCCTCGCTCTTAGCGCCAGCGGCGACGCCGAGCGCGGCAAGCAGCTTTATCTCGATGCCAAATCGCTCTGCATCACCTGCCACGCGATGGGCGGAGTCGGCGGCACCTTCGGCCCCGACCTCACCAAAGTCGGCGCCATCCGCACACCGCGAGACCTGCTCGAAGCCATCATCTTTCCCAGCGCCAGCTTCGTCCGCAGCTACGAGCCCATGCTTGTGAAAACCAAAACCGGTGAAGCGCTCGGCTTCATCAAAAAAGACGCGCCCGACGAAGTCATCATCACCTCCGCGCCCAACGTGGATGCACGCTTCCCCCGCGCCGATGTCCTCGCCTTCCAGCCCGCCGCCACATCGCTCATGCCCGCAGGCTACGATGGCATTTTCACCCCCGCGCAACTCGCCGACCTCGTCGCCTATTTGAAAACGGCGAAGTGAGAAAACTATTGCACGCTGCGGATACACCGCTGTGATTGTCGCCTGCGCGCGCTTGCGTCGTGGCGTGTGTCTGCTTTTCTCCACGGCCTCATGGCTAAGAAACCTGTTGTTTTGATTATTCGCGATGGATGGGGTGTGAATCCCGGAGGTCGCGCGAAGGCGGTGGAGAATGGCGACGCGACGTTGCTGGCGCGCACTCCTTTTCACGATGAACTGTATGCGCGGTATCCGCAGTCGCGTCTCTCGGCGAGCGGGATGGATGTGGGGCTGCCGGACGGGCAGATGGGGAATAGCGAGGTCGGCCATCTCAATCTCGGCGCGGGGCGGATCGTTTATCAGGACCTCACGCGGATCAATAAGGCGATCCTCGATGGGGAGTTTGCGACGAATGCGGTGCTGGCGGAGGCTTTCACGAAGGCGAAAGGAGCGCGGCTGCATTTGCTCGGGCTGGTGAGCGATGGCGGTGTGCATTCGCATCAAGAGCATCTCATCGCTTTGTGCAACGCGGCGACGGCGGCGGGCGTGAAGGATATTCTCATCCACGCGATCTCGGATGGGCGTGATACTTCGCCGACGAGTGGCGCGGATTTTCTCGCGACGGTGGAGAAGGGGATCGCGCCCACGGCGGCGAAGATCGCGACGGTCATCGGGCGCTACTACGCGATGGATCGCGACAAGCGCTGGGAGCGCAACAAGCTGGCGTGGGATGCCATCGTGCTCGGACGCGGGCCGGTGAGCACGGCGACGCCGAGCGAGGCGATTCGCGCTGCGTATCCGGCGGACCCGCGCGGGGACGAGTTTCTCCAGCCGATCATTTTCTCCCACGCAAACGAGCAGCGGATGCGCGATGGCGATGTGGTGCTGTGGTTTAATTTCCGCGCCGACCGCGCGCGCCAGCTCACCGAGGCGTTCATGGACCCGGCGTTCAGCGGTTTCACGACCGAAGGAAAACCGAAGCTCGCGGGCTACTACACGCTCACGGAATACAAGGAGACTTACGCGGCGCTCGGCGTGAAGCCGGTCTTCCTGCCGGAGAGCATGGATAATTTGCTCGGCGGAGTCGTCGCCAGCGCGGGGCTGAAGCAATTGCGCGCCGCTGAGACGGAGAAGTTCCCGCACGTCACTTTCTTTTTCAACGGCGGCAGCGACACGCCGTTCGAGGGCGAGTCGCGCTACCTCACGCTGAGTCCGAAGAATTACAGCAAGGACGGAAAGGAAGCGCCTCTGCCGACTTACGATCTCATGCCGCAGATGAGCGCGCCGGATCTCGCATTCGAAGTGCGGCGGAGGCTGGAGGATTTCGATCTCGTGATCGTGAACTTCGCGAATCCCGACATGGTCGGGCACACCGGTGTCGTCGAGGCGGGCATCCATGCGGTGGAGACGATTGATGTCGCGTGCAGGCTGCTCGTCGAGCGCACACTGGAACTCGGCGGCAAACTCCTGCTCACCGCCGACCACGGCAACTGTGAACTGATGCGCAACCCCGACGGTTCGCCGAACACCGCGCACACGACGAACCTCGTCCAGTTCATCTACGTCGCCGCCGACGCTGAAAACGTGACGCTCGAAAACGGCATCCTCGCCGATGTTGCGCCAACGCTGCTCGATTTGCTCGGCGTCGCAAAGCCGAAGGAAATGACGGGCTGCTCTCTTGTGAAGCGGAAGTAGCGCGCGTCGCTATTTTTTCTGCTGCGCGAGGGTGAACCAGTCCACGGCACCGCCGCTGTTGCCGCCGCCGCCTGTGTGTTTGGCGACATCGCGTTTGCCGGCCTCGGGGCGTTTTTCGCCGGGCTTGCGCTGCGCTTCGACGGTGGCGTTGGATTTCATCGAAAGGGCGATGCGCTTTCGCGGAATGTCCACTTCCACGATGGTGACGTTCACT
>CAMBOD010000057.1 GCA_945868985.1 Prosthecobacter debontii
GGCCTCATCTACCGCGGCAAGCGCATGGTGAACTGGTGCCCCGCCTCACTCACCGCGCTGAGCGACGAGGAGGTCGTGATGAAGGAGCAGAAGGGCTTCATGTATCACTTCCGCGTCGAGGTCGCGGAGGAGCCGGGCACATTCCTCACCATCGCGACGACGCGCCCGGAGACGATCCCCGCGGACACCGCCGTGGCCGTGAACCCGAACGACCCGCGCTACACGCATCTCATCGGCAAGCACGTCTATCGCGCGCTGCCGCTGGAGGTGCCGAAGGAGCAGCGCCGCATCCCGATCATCGCGGACGATCACGTAACGTTCGACTTCGGCACCGGCGTGCTGAAGGTGACGCCGGCGCACGACAAGGCGGACTACGAGATTTTCCAGCGACAGGAAAAAATCCGCGTAGAAAAAATGATTCGCTTAACAGCAGAGGCGAGAGCCGCTGGAGAAACGCTCTATTTGCCAACGCATCTGGCGATAACGGAACCCATTCTTGAAGTCATTGATGCAACTGGGAAGATGACTGAACAGGCTGGAGCCGACCTCGCTGGTCTCGACCGTTTCGCCGCACGGAAGAAGGCTGCGGAAATCCTCGAAGCCGCTGGCGCTCTTGAAAAGGCGGAGCCATACACGAACAACGTCGGCTTCAGCGAGCGCGCCGACGTGGCGATCGAGCCGCGTCTCAGCGAGCAGTGGTTTTTGAAATACCCGAGCGTCGCCGAATCGCAGGCCTGCGTGGCGGACGGACGGATGAAGTTTTTCCCCGACCGCTGGGCGAAGGTGTATGACCACTGGCTGAACGGAATCCAGGATTGGTGCATCTCGCGCCAGCTCTGGTGGGGGCATCGCGTGCCGGTCTGGAGAAAAATAGGCCAAACCGGCATCGGTTCGGCCTACATGGATGTGTCAGATCTTCTCTCACTCCCTGATGATCTACGCTTCATCGGCAAGGATTCATCTGAAGTCGGAATCACTATAGAAGGGAAGCGCGTGTCTTCTGACGCGAAATGGCTGTTGGAAGAGTCTTCTCGTCAGTTCGACGCAAATGAAGGCGATGACCGGGAGATCGAAATGTCAATTTGCACCACCGATACTCGTTTGATCGAACGGATGGAGGCCCAAGGCTGGCGGCAGGATTCCGACGTGCTCGATACCTGGTTCAGCTCGTGGTTGTGGCCCTTTGCCACGATGGGCTGGCCGGAAAAGACGGGCACGCTCGCGAAATTCTACCCGACCACCGACCTCGTCACCGGGCCGGACATCATCTTCTTCTGGGTCGCGCGCATGATCATGGCGGGCTTCGAGTGGATGGGCGAACTGCCGTTCAAGAACGTCTATTTCACCGGCATCATCCGCGACAAGCAGGGCCGCAAAATGTCGAAGTCGCTCGGCAATTCGCCCGACCCGCTCGACCTCATCGCAAAGTTCGGCGCGGATGCGCTGCGCTTCGGCGTGATGCGCAGCGCGCCGCTCGGATCCGATATTCTTTTCGACGAAAAGAACGTGGAGCTCGGCCGCAATTTCTGCACGAAGCTCTGGAACGCCGCGCGCTTCCGGCAAATGCAGGGCGGCGAGACCGAGGCGGACATCGTGCCGACGCTGCTCACGAGCGACGACAAATGGATCCTGCTGCGCCTCGATGCCGCAATCGGCGAAGTGACCACCGCGCTCGCCGAGTATCGCTTCAGCGACGCTGCGAATGCGCTCTACCGTTTCTTCTGGAGCGAATACTGCGACTGGTATGTCGAGGCATCGAAGGCATCGCTGACCGGCACCGACGAAGGACGAAAGGCGAACACGCTCGCCGTGATGGACTACGTCTTCTCACACACGCTGCGGCTCTTCCACCCGTTCATGCCGTTCATTACCGAGGAACTGTGGCAGGGTATGGGCTTCGCGAAGGACATGCCTGCGAAGCAGGGCGGCGAGACGATCATGTTCGCGCCGTGGCCGAAGCCGTTCACACCCGAGGAGCGCGAGTATTTCGTGCTCGATGAAACCGACGAGCAATTCGCCAGCGCCAAATACGAAGTGGTGAACCTCGGCCGCGGACTGCGCCGTGACTTCAACATCGCGAGCAGCAAGCGCGTGCGCTTCGTCCTGAAACCCAACGCCACGCTCGCCGACCACGAGACCGCCGTGCTGCAACTCCTGCTCAACGCCGAGCCGCTCGAAGTGAACGCCGCATTTTCACCGGACAAAGGAACGCCCGTCGCGCTCACACCGCTCGGCGAGCTGTTTCTGCCACTCGACGGCCTCATTGATGTCGCCGCCGAGCGCGAGCGCATCGGCAAGGAACTCACGAAAGTCGAAGACGAACTCGCCAAAGTCCGCGCCAAACTCGCCGACCCGAACTTCGCCGGAAAAGTCCCGGCGAAAGTTCTCGAGGATCACCAGACCCGCGAACGCGACTGGGCCGAGAAGCACGCGCAACTCACGAAAATGCGCGAAGCGCTTGGCGCGTAGCCTGACGTTCGCCGCGCTCGACAAGGCGCGCGCCGACGCTAAGAACGTCGCCCTTTCCACCTTCATAACAACACGCATGAACATCCGCATCACACTCGCCGTCGCCGCACTCACACTGCCACTCTCCGCTGAAGTCGCCACCACCAAGCCGCCGCAGAAAGGCGCGATCAAATGGGATAGCATGGACCTCGGGCAGTTTTTCAGTGGCAGCTACAAAGTGGGAAACACCACTTCTTACAAAGGTGTCGCCGTCGCGGTGGGCACGAAAGAGGCGCCGGCAACGATGCTTTTTGACACGGAGCTGTTGCGCTTTCACGCAGCGTGGGAGGGCGGGCTTGCGAAGTTTCCGCGCGGTCGCGGCGGTCTCGAAGGCACCATCGGCGCGGATGGGGATGTAAAACTTTCTACGGGATGGGCGATTGGCGGCGGTGCGGAAATCAAGGACGACCCGCGCGAGCGTCACCAAGGATTGCTCCCCGACACGCACTGGCGCGGGATTTACATCAATGGCGACAAGACCGTGCTCAGCTATGCCATCGGCAAGCAGAGCATCCTCGAAGTCCCCGGCAGCGATGTCCGCGACGGGATGCGCATCTACACGCGCACTTTCACCATCGCAGCGGGCAGTGATGTGAAAGAACTGCTCATCCTCGACGCGGGCGGCACGACCAAGGACGGCGCGGCCGGCACGATCCTCGCGGAAAATGGCGACAAAACCGCAGGCGTCGCGATTCGCGGCGGAGCTGCTGGTTTGAAATTGGTGGGTAAAGATGGAGGACGGATCGTTCTTCAAATACCAGCCCTCAAAGCACCGGTGACATTCCAAGTGGCTTTCGCCAGCGCACCCACAGCAGAAGCGGAAAAGCTCGCGGCTGCACTGCCAGCCAAAGTCGAACTCGTCGCGCCCGTTACTTTCACCAAACCCGGCGCACCACGCTGGGGCGCGGCCATCGAAGTTGCAGGCAAACTTGGCGACAGTTCGCAGGCTTACGCGTCTGATGAGATCCCGCTTCCTGAGGAAAATCCTTACAAGTCCTGGTTGCGCCCCGGCGGGCACGACTTCCTGCCCGACGGCACTTGCGTGGTTGCAAATATCAGCGGCGATGTGTGGCTGGTGAGCGGGCTCGACGAAAAACTGGAGCACGTGAAGTGGAAACGTTTCGCGACGGGCCTTTTTCAACCGCTCGGCTGTAAAGTAGTGGACGGGCAAATCTACGTGCTCGGCCGTGATCAAATCACGCGCCTGCACGACACGAACAAGGACGGTGAGGCCGACTTTTACGAGAACTTCAACAACGCCTGCGTGGTGACGGAAAATTACCACGAGTTCGCGCTCGATTTGCAGACCGACAGCAAGGGAAATTTCTACTACGCAAAAGGCTCGCCGTGGACGCCGACGAACACCAGCCCGCACCAAGGCACCATGCTCAAGGTGAGCAAAGACGGTTCGAAGCTGGAGATTTTCGCCACCGGCCTCCGCGCACCAAACGGTCTCGGTATGGGCCCCGGCGACGTGCTCACGTGCAGCGACAACCAAGGGCATTGGATGCCGTCGAACCGCCTGAACATCGTGAAGCAGGGCGGCTTTTACGGCATGACACCCGCCGCGCACCGCGAGCTGGCTTTTAAAAAAGGCGACGGCACGGAGTTCAAGGCCAACCCTTCGAGCGAAGCAGCGCGGAAGGAATTCAAGACGGAGTTTTGGGGCAACTCGCCGATCCCGGTGAACGGCCACGACCTACCGCTCATGTGGCTGCCGATGGATATTGATAACTCCTCCGGCGGCGAAGTGTGGGCACCATCGCTGCCCGCAGGGGGCATCTGGGGACCGTGGAACGGCAAGATGTTGCAAATGAGCTACGGAAAAAGCGCGCTCTTCGGTGTGATGCAGGAAACCATCGGCGGCGTCGAGCAGGGCGGCCTCGTGCGCTTCCCGCTGAGCTTCAAGAGCGGCATCATGCGCGGGCGCTTTAGTCCGAAAGACGGCCAGCTTTACCTCAGCGGCCTGAATGTGTGGCAGAGCAACGCAGCGAAAGACGGATGCCTCCATCGCGTGCGCTACACGGGCAAAGACATCACGATGCCCATCGCACTCGCGACCAAGGCAAACGGCGTTGAAATTCGTTTCAGCGGCCCTCTCGACGCCGCCAGCGCAGCCGATGTCGGCAACTGGGCAGTGACCCAATGGAACTACAAATGGACCGGCGACTATGGCTCGCCCGACTTCTCCGCGCTCGATCCGAATAAGAAAGGCAAAGACATCGTGTTAGTAAGCAAGGTCACTCTCAGCGCCGATAAAAAGGGCGTGATCCTCGAACTCGCCGACCGTGTTCCCGCTATGACGCTGCGCACCAAGTGCAACATCAAGGCCGCAGACGGCAGCGATGTGAACTATCAAATCGACCAAGCGATCCACCGCATCCCAGGCCAGAAACCGGCGGCAAAATAATAACATCTCGTTAGGGAGATGTAGCTGCTCGAATCATCGGCGCGGAATTACTTCGCGAGGAGGTCGAGGATGGCGCGCTTGTCGGCTTTGGCGGTGGTGATGTTGCCGATTTGCTTGGAGGCGACGTCGGGATCTTTCAGTCCGTGACCGGTCACGGTGCAGACGATACGCGAGCCTTCGGGGATGGCAGGGAGCGGGCAGGTGGTGCAGCGGTCTTTGCCGCAGCATTTCATCAGGCCGGCGATGCTCGCGGCGCTGGCTGGCTCGACGAAAATGCCTTCGTTCGAGGCGAGCCATGCTTGCGCGGAGATGATTTGTTCGTCGGTGACGATGTCCACTGCGCCGCCGCTGTCGCGCATGGCGGCGGTAGCTTTTTCCCAACTCGCGGGATTGCCGATGCGGATCGCGGTGGCGACGGTCTCGGGTTTTTCGACGACGCGGTTGTGGTAAATCGGCGCGGAGCCTGCGGCTTGATAGCCGATCATTTTCGGCAGACGCGTCGCGCGTCCGATGCCGTGAAATTCGCGGTAGCCCATCCAATACGCGGAGATGTTGCCCGCATTTCCGACGGGCATGATGTGGACATCGGGCGCGTCGCCGAGGGTCTCGATGATTTCAAACGCGGCGGTCTTTTGTCCTTCGAGGCGGAAGGGATTGATCGAATTGACGATGGCGATGGGCTCCGTCTCGCCGATCTCGCGCACGAGCCGCAGTGCGTCGTCGAAGTTCCCCTCGATGGCGACGACCTTGCTGCCATACATGAATGCCTGTGCCAGTTTGCCGAGCGCGATTTTCCCCGCTGGCAGCAGCACGATGCACGCGATGCCCGCACGCGCGGCGTATGCGGCGGCGGCGGCGCTGGTGTTGCCGGTGCTTGCGCAGATGACGGCCTTTGCGCCCTGCTCGCACGCTTTGCTGATGGCCATGGTCATGCCGCGATCCTTGAACGATCCCGTGGGATTCAGGCCTTCGTATTTTACGAAAACTTCGCAGCCGCGACCGACGATGGCGCTGAGGCGCGGTGTGTGGATGAGCGGCGTGCTGCCTTCGTTCAGCGAGATGACGGGTGTCTTTTCGCTCACAGGCAGGTGTGCGCGCCAGCGGGCGATAACTCCTCGGTCGTGCAACGTGGTAAGGCTCATGGTGCGAAAAAGGGGCGGACTATTCCGCAGACGCGGCGTCGGCAGCAAGCGGGATCATGAACTTATTGGCGTGCGCTTGAAGTGAACTTCGTGGACACGGCGACCGTCTGCTTTCGTGACGATGATCTCGAAGTCCTCGATGCGCGCTTTTTCACCGCCCTTTGGAAGATGCCCGATGAGCTGCGTGACGTAGCCGCCGACGGTGCTCACGTCGTCGCTTTCCAAATCGAGGCCGAGCATTTCGTTGAGTTCGTAAAGGCCGAGCGAGCCGTCCACGTTGAATTCATCCTGCGCGACGCGTCGCATCTCGGGCTTCTCCGCGTCGAACTCATCCTGGATGTCGCCGACGATTTCTTCGAGCACATTGTCGAGCGTGACGATGCCAGCGGTGCCGCCGAATTCATCCACAACGAGCGCGAGGTGCGCATGACGGCTGAGGAAAAAGCCGAGGAGTTTTTCCAGCGGCATCATCTCGGGGACGTTGTGCAGCTCGCGCTTGATGTTCTCGAAATTCGCGGCGGGCTCGCGCATGAGCTTGAGAAGGTCTTTGATGTGGACGAGGCCGATGGTGTCATCGAGATGCCCGCGACAAAGCGGGAAGCGCGTATGGCGGCTCTCGGTCGCGTGCTTGAGGTTTTCCTCGAAGCTGTCTTCCGTATTTAGAAAAACGACTTCGCCGCGCGGCGTAGTGATGTCGCGCACGACGCGATCCTTGAGGTCGAGCGCGTTATTCAGCAGTTCCTTACCGAGCGGTGAGACCTCGTGCGCATTCGCGCTTTCGGCGAGGATGAGCCGCAGTTCCTCCTCGCTATGCGCCAGCTCGTGCTCGCTCGCGGGCTGGAGGCGAAAGACATATTTCAGCAGCCAGTTGGCAGCACCATTCAGCATCCAGATGGCGGGGCGGAATATCGCGTAAAACCAGCCAAGCGGTGCCGCGACCCACATCGTGGTGGCCAGAGGTTTGCGGATGGCGAGGGACTTCGGCGCAAGCTCGCCGAGGATGATGTGGAGGAAAGTGATGCTCGAAAACGCAACGATGAAGCTCGCGGTGCGGATGACGGCCTCGCTTTCAACGCCAAATTTAAAAAACAAAGGCTGCACCATCCGCGCGAGATACGGCTCGCCGACCCAGCCGAGGCCGAGGCTGGAAAGCGTGATGCCGAGCTGCGTGGCGGAAAGATACGCGTCGAGATGCGTGACCGCCTTCCTCGCGCGGGCGGCGCGGCGGTTGCCCTCGGCCTCGAGCGCCTCAAGCTGGCTGGCGCGCACCTTTACGATGGCAAACTCGGCGGCGACGAAAAAGCCGTTCAGGAGCACGAGTGCGCCGACGATGAGGAATTCGAGCGCTATTTGGCCTCCACCGGGAAAATCGCGCACAAGCGAAGCGCTTACTTCGGCCAGAATCGCGGCAAATGCGTTCATTTTGTAAAAACAACAAGTCGCAGACCCTTCGGCCTGCGACTTGGAAAAAGGTTCGGCGCGGGCCGGATTACCAGCTCGATTTGGTGACGCCGGGGATGAGGCCGTGGCTCGCCATTTCGCGGAATTGAATACGCGAAATCTGGAAGCGGCCAATGTAGGCGCGCTTGCGGCCGGTTGCGTTGCAGCGACGGCTCAGGCGGACGGGTGAAGCATTGCGTGGAAGCATGGAAAGGCCGATGTAATCGCCCTTCTTTTTCATTTCAGCACGGATTGCGGCGTATTTCGCCACAGTTTTTCCTTTGCGTTTTTCGCGTTCGAGCCAGCAGGTTTTTGCCATATATTTTCTAAAGTGAGGCGCGGAAAGTAGGTGGCCGCCCAAAGAAGGCAAGCCAGATTTCAGCTATTTGTTCATGGAAGATACCATTCGCAAAATTTGCGAACATATTGTCCATTATGCCAACATGGTTCCTGCTGACTTTAGCTTTGCCATCACCCATTACCTTTAAACCTTCATGACCTTCCGGGCTTTGATCCTCATGCTGTCGCTGCTCCTCCCCCTCGTGGGACGGGCCGCCGTTGTGATCAATGAGATCCATTTTAATAGCGTGGACAACACCGTTCGCAACGAGTTCATCGAACTCTACAATACTGGCCCATCCTCGGAGAGCCTGACGGGCTGGCGGATTTCAGGCGGTGTGGATTACTCATTTCCTGCCGGCACGAGCATCGCAGCCGGGGGCTATCTGCTGATTTCGGAATCACCGAGCACGATTCTCGCGAAGTTTTCCAAGACCGCGCTCGGCCCGTGGGTCGGCTCGCTGAGTTCCGATGGTGAAAAGGTCAATCTGCGCGACTCCTCGGATAATGTCGTTGATGAGGTGGATTATGCCGTCGGGTTTCCGTGGCCTGTTGCTGCGGGCGGCGACGGGACTTCGTTGGAAAAAATCAACCCGGCACTCGACGGTTCGCTCGGTGCCAGTTGGCGGTCGGCGACGATTCCGGCTGACAATGCCACGAACGACGTTGCCTCGCCGGGCGCTGTGAATTTGCAGTTTACCACGAATGCTCCCCCGGCCATTCGGCAGGTGCAGCACTCCCCTCAACAACCTACGTCGGCAAATCCCATCGTCATCTCGGCGAAAGTGACGGATCCCAACGGAGTGGCTTCCGTCACACTCAGCTATCA
>CAMBOD010000058.1 GCA_945868985.1 Prosthecobacter debontii
CATCCTGCACCCAGCCGTCCATGCGCAATGGGCGGCCCTAGCCGACGAAGCCCGACGTCGGGAAACATGGTTGCTAGTGGACATCCCGCTTCTCTATGAAACCCGTGTTGAAAGTGAATTTGACCGCGTTATCGTGGTCGCCAGTTCAAAAAAAACGCAAATCGAACGCCTGACACACGAACGCAGGCTTGCGCCAGAGCTGGCGGAGAGGATAATCGCCGCCCAGTTCGACCTAGAGGCGAAGACAAAGAAAGCAGAACACGTAATTTGGAATGACAGCACCCGCCGAAACCTTGACGGACAAGCCCGACTCCTTGCCGATTGGCTCCGAGTCCGCTACTCCTGAACCCATCGCACCTGCGAATGAAGCTCCCGCTTCTCCCGCAGAAAATCCACCTGCCGCCGCCGCAGAACAGTCTATGCCCGCGATAGAAAAATCTGACGTGGAAACAGCGCCTGCTGCGGAGGTGACTCCGGTTTTAGCAGAAACTTCGACGTTAGCAGAAACAGCTAAACAACCGGAGCGCGCACCTATTCCACCAGAGTTGCAGCCGCGCGATTTGTGGATTGATGAACTTCACTCTCTCACCGTCCTCGAACTTCACGAGCGACTCGAAAAACTCCGCGTTCGCATCAACCCCGAAAAAAACCGCCACCTCCTCGTCTGCGATCTTCTCCGCGCTTATCACTCACTCGGTTTCCGTCTGCTGGCAGAGGGTGTCACGGAGTTCATCACGAACGATGGCTGTGGATACGTTCGCTTCCCGCGTTACAGCTTCCGTCCGGGGCCGCAGGATCCATTCATCCCTTTCCAAATTGCCCGCCGCTTAAGAATTCGCGGAGGCCATTTGGTCACCGTTCGCTTCCGTCCGCCCGGACACAAGGACAAGCACATGATGCTTGAGGAAGTCCTTACCATCGAAGGCATCCCGTTCAATGAATGGCAGCCGCCGAAAGATTTCGACACACTCACCGCACGTTTCCCAGACGCCCGCATTCGTCTCGAAGGCGATGGCGGCAGCAACGTCACCGCACGCGCTGTGGATCTCATCGCGCCCATCGGTCGCGGGCAGCGCGGCTTGCTCGTCGCATCACCGCGCGCAGGCAAGACGATCGTGATGAAAGAACTCGCCAAAGCCGCGCTCGCAAACAACCCCGGCCTGCACGTCATCATGCTGCTCGTGGATGAGCGTCCCGAGGAAGTCACCGACCTCGTGCGCAGCGTTCGCGGGGCCGAGATTTACAGCTCTACTTTCGACGAACCGAGCATCCGCCACATTCAGGTCGCAGACATCGTCGCTGACCGCGCCAAGCGCCTCGTCGAACAGGGCAAGCACGTCCTCATCTTCCTCGATTCCATCACCCGCCTCTCGCGCGCCTACAACAACGCCCAGCCCGGCAAAGGCCGTATCATGACCGGCGGTCTCGACACTAAGGCGCTCGTGAAACCGAAAAAGTTTTTTGGTAGCGCGCGCAATACCGAAGAAGCCGGCAGCCTCACCATCCTCGCCACAGCGCTCGTGGACACCCACAGCCGCATGGACGAAATCATCTTCGAGGAATACAAAGGCACCGGGAACATGGAGGTGAAACTGGATCGATTCCTCTCCGAGCGCCGCATTTTCCCCGCGATAGACCTCCTGCAAAGCGCCACCCGTCGCGATGAACTCCTCTATCATCCCGACGAGTATCACCGCATCACCGTCCTCCGCAAACAGCTCGCCATGCTCCCGCCCGCCGAGGCGACCGAAGTCCTCATCCACGCCCTCAAAGCAACCACCAGCAACGCCTCGCTGCTCATGGGAGGACTCCGTGGTTGAAAAAACAAGTCAACTGCGCGACGGACATTCACCCTCTCAAATGGTCCCGTTGACCGACACCGCCTCCGGCCTCGCCGACGCGCTGCCCGCCATCGCAGCGCAGCCGCGCATCGCAGTGGATACCGAGGCCGACTCGCTCCACTGCTATTTCGAAAAACTCTGCCTCATCCAAATCACAGTTCCAGGTCATGACTTCCTCATTGATCCGCTCGCTGGTTTCGACCTCACGCCACTTTGGGAGTCATGGTCGGGGAAAGAACTCATCTTCCACGGCGCAGACTACGATCTCCGCCTGCTCCGCCGCACCGGCTGCCCAAGACCCGCGCGCATTTTCGACACGATGATCGCCGCACGGCTCTCCGGGCTGAAAGAATTCAGCTATGCGGCGCTCATGGAAAAATACTTCCAGCTTCCCATCGCCAAGGCATCGCAAAAAGCCAACTGGGCGCGCCGTCCGCTTTCGCCGCAGATGATGGAATACGCAGTCAACGACACGCGTCACCTCGCCGGGCTCGCCGACATTTTGAGCGCTGAACTGGACCGGCAAAATCGCCGCGTTTGGTTCGACCAGCTTTGCGACCGCGCCATTCGCTCCGCTGAAGTGGACAAGGAAATTGACCCCGACCAGCTCTGGCGTGTCCCCGGTAGTGGACACCTTCGCGGGCGCGCAGCGGCAATCTTCCGCGAACTGTGGAAATGGCGCGATGAAGAAGCCCGCCGCCTCGACAAGCCCACATTCCACATCTGCAACAGCGACCTCCTCGTGCAAGCGGCAGTCGCTTTTGACGCCGGCGAAACTTTTGAAATCCGCCACCTGCGCGGCCCACGCGAAGCAAAGTATTTTGCAGCGGCCCAACGCGGAGTCGAACTGCCGGAATCCGAGTGGCCGAAATTTATCCGGGCACCGCGCCTCCGCCCGACCACAGCACAGTTGAAACGTTTCGACGAGCTGAAGAGCCTCCGCGACAAAGCCGCCGCCGACCATCAACTCGATCCCTCACTCATCGCCCCGAAAGCCACCTTGGAAGGTCTGGCATTCCGCCCGGAGGAGACTCAGGCAAAACTATTGCCCTGGCAGCGCGAGTTGATGGGCATTTAGGAAACCCTGAATTTGTCATCGGTGTTGTAGTGTCTTGGAAGGCGTGGGCGGCAAAGCTGGTGAGGAGTTGTGTAAAGTTTCGGTAAAAATGCGCGGCTTTCTCGTGTTGGTGGAGTTAATGAGACGTGCGCCGCTTTGGGCGGTGTTCGATTTTCTAACCACGAAGCTCTTTCTCGGAAAAAACAGAGTCAAACAACACACCACATCATGAAAAAACACATCATCATCGTCGCCGTCACCATCGGCGCATTCACATCAAGTCTCTTTGCGCAAGGTCGCGGCCCCGGCGGTGGACGAGGCCCAGGAGGTCCGCCTCCGAACGGCGGTCCGGGCGGACAGCAAGGTGGCGGCCCCGGCGGGCAGCAAGGCGGAAGTCAAGGAGGTCAGCAGGGAGGTCAGCAGGGAGGTCAGCAGGGGGGGGCTCGGCGCGCAACGGCCCAAGAGTCCGATTATCGAAGCGCTCGATTTGAATCACAACGGTATCATTGAGGCCGACGAAATTTTCAAGGCAAGCGAGTCACTCAAGAAACTCGACAAGAATGGCGACGGTAAACTCAGCGAGGATGAAATCCGACCGCCACGCCAGAATGGTCAGGGTGGTCCCGCCGGGCAAGGTCAAGGTGGCGCGGGCGGGGGACAGGGAGGCCCCGGCGGAAAACCTCCTGGTGGAAAGCCCCCCGGCGGTCCGCAAGACGGCGGACAGAACGGCGATGCGACGCGCCCTGAGCCTCCTCCGCTCGAACAATAATATACGCTCTCGCAAGGAGGGGGCAGCGTCCGCGAGGACGCTGCTCTTTGCTTGCGGGACGTGGTGCGTGATTTCGCTGAAATATGATTTTGCACTTTCATAAAAAAACTTTCATCGCCCTCGTCTTCTTTGCCGTCATTAGTGCGTTGGCGATTGCGCATCCGGGTCACTTCGATGACGCATCGCCCGGAACTGCGCCCGCGTTTTTCCTCGCGCAAGCGGGGCCGACGACGGGGCGCACTCTACGCGCTGCATCGCCTGCGGATGGTGTGGTGAAGAACGAAGTGAGCATCACGATTAAAGGCGATTACCGTCTCATCAAATCCAACGGCTGGCCCGACCACGCGCCCGGTGCATTTCCGCGACGCGGCAACCCGAACACCGCCACACCGCAGAGCTACACGTTTCGCGTTCCGCTCAAGCCTGTCGTCGCTGCCACGCCCACATTTGGCGGCGGTTGGTGGTGGGGGGTCGCGCTTAATGGCGTCCCTTTCGAGCCCGGCACTGGTGAGACTTGGAACAACGACCCGCGCTCCGGCTGGCGCTACGAAGCTGCGACCGGCTTCCTCAATCTCGGCCTCGATGAGCACAACGCGCACGTCCAGCCCACCGGTGCCTATCATTACCACGCTTTGCCCACCGGCCTCGTCGAACGACTCGGCGGTGAAGGAAAAAAGATGCTGCTCATCGGTTGGGCGGCGGACAGTTTTCCGCTCTACACAAGCTGGGCCTACACCGATGCGAAGAACTCGAAGAGCGTGCTCCGCAAAATGAAATCCAGTTACCGCCTGAAAAAAGGGGCACGCCCCGCGCAGGAAAACGGCCCCGGCGGAAACTACGACGGGCGGTTCACGCAGGACTTTGAGTTCGTCAAAGACAGTGGCGACCTCGACGAAAACAACGGGCGCACCGGCGTCACTCCCGAATTTCCCGACGGCACCTACTACTATTGTGTCACTAGCGAATTTCCCTTCATCCCGCACCAGTGGCACGGCACACCAGATCGCAGTTTTTCAAAAGGTGACAGACCGCCCGGAGGAGGAGGTCACGTTTTTTTACCCGGCAGGCCCAGTCGCCCAGCGCTTGATGCCCTCGATCTCAACAAAGACGGCATCATAGACTCCGACGAAATCACCAAAGCCCCGCAAAGCCTCCAAGCACTCGACAAAAACACAGACGGGAAAATTACCCCCGATGAATACCGCAGTATTCCTCCCGATGGCCCGCCTCCTTTTGGCAGGTGAGCACCGCGCCTGTCTTTAATTGTGACTCCGCCTATGCGAGCGATGCCTTTTTCTGCTCTCGCGCTCGGGCGGTGGAGCGCAGTCTTTCAAAAACAATGGCACCAGCGCGCCCCCCCAACTCACACCAGCATAGATGTAGAGCCATTGCTCAGGAAACGGTTTGATGTGTAAGGCAGCCAATCCAAGGCCCACCGTGCAGCCGAGGAACAAGTTAATGAAAAACACTTTCTTGAAATCGTTCCTGCGCATTCCCATCAACGTCGGAATGAAATAAACCAACAGTCCGCCGATGATCATGAGCGGCAGTTTGAAATCCTCCCAGATGCTCACTGCATCATCATGCTTTGCAGTTGTTTCAGGTTCCTCTTCACGCTTTTCCTTTCCGCTATTGAGCGAACGCACCTTTGATATTAACGAAGGGTGAAGTTCTCTCTCATCCTGTGTATCTGGGCTCACATTCAGGAGTGAATGTGGGGTGTTCACTTCCGTGTCTTCCTTTTCCTTCGCGGGCTTTTGTTTTGGAGCAGTGCTGTCAACCGCCCTGCTCGCAGGCGCGTCTTCATGTTCGGCCTGAGACTGGCTTTTTTTCAGTATTGCCAGAATCCAATGCAGATGCCGGAGTCAGCGAAAGAATGCAGGCGATGAGTGACCAGCGCAGCCAAGAAAGCGCTGCTAGGGACATGAACGAACGTGAACTAGTGATGGTTCGTGGGAGCACGGTATGGCGTTTGATCTATCAGTATCAAAATGGCTCCGGGGGTAGGATTTGAACCTACGACCAGTCGATTAACAGTCGACCGCTCTACCACTGAGCTACCCCGGAATCGCGGATGCGAGGGCGCGCAAAATAGGTGTGGCGCTCTCTACGGCAAGATTTTTTTGCGCCGTTGGGTGATTTATACTGAGAAATGCAGGCTGCTGGCTGCGTTCTTGACGCATTCGCATGGGCTCCTACTCTGCACGCTCTTTTTCACTCTTAGAAAATCACGACCATGAATCTCAATACATCCGCTCTTTCCCGCGCCGCCAATGAAGCCCGCGGGCTCGCCATGGACGCCGTCCACGCCTGCAACTCCGGCCATCTCGGTCTGCCGCTTGGTTGCGCTGAGATTGGTGCGGTGCTTTATGGCCACGCGCTTTCGCATAATCCCGCCGATCCGAAATGGCTGAACCGCGACCGCTTCATCCTCAGTGCGGGGCACGGCTCGATGTTCCTCTACGGCTGGCTGCATCTCAGCGGCTACGCGAGTGTGGATCACGAGCAGGTGAAAAAATTCCGTGTTCTCCATTCGCGCACGCCGGGACATCCGGAGTTTCACGAGACAGCGGGAGTCGAAGCGACGACCGGGCCGCTGGGGCAGGGGATCAGCAACGCGGTCGGCTATGCGGTTTCGCAGAAGATGGCGGCGGCGAAATTCAACACGAGCGCGCATACGATTTTCGACAACCACATCGTGGCGCTCGCGGGCGACGGCTGTATGCAGGAAGGCGTGGCGATGGAGGCAGCGGCGTTCGCGGGGCACTTCAAGCTCGATAACCTGATTTTGATTTATGATTCCAACGACGTGACGCTCGACGCCATGGCGGCTGCTTCGCAAAGCGAGGATGCGGCGAAGCGTTTCGAGGCCATCGAGTGGAATGTGCAAACGGTGGATGGGCACGACATGGCGGCCTTCCTCGCCGCGTTTGAAAAAGCGAAGGCAGCCACGGGCAAGCCGCAGCTCATCATCGCAAAGACGCTCATCGGGAAGGGGATTGCTGAAGTCGCCGGAACCGCGAAGGCGCACGGCGAGGGTGGCGCGAAATTCATCGAAGGCGCGCGCAAGGCACTCGGACTGCCGGAGGGCGAGCACTTCTTTGTGAGTGCAGAGTCGCGCTCCTATTTCGCCGAGCACGCCAAATCTCTCGCTGCACAATACGATGCGTGGAAGACAACATTCGCCGCATGGCAGGTCGCAAACCCAGCGCTCGCGAAGGAACTCGCCACCTCTCTGAGTGGTGAGGTTCCGGCTGATTTGCTCTCCAAAATTCCAGCGTTCCCAGCCGATGCTAAGATCGCCACGCGCAAAGCAGGCAGCGACGTGCTCCAGCCGGTCGCCGACGCAGTTCCGAATCTCATCGGCGGCAGCGCCGACCTTTACGGCTCCACGCTGAACTACATCAATTCGAGCAAAGACTTCACTCCCGCAAACTGGAGCGGTCGCAACATCCGCTTCGGCATCCGCGAACACGGGATGTGCGGTATCATGAACGGCATCGCCTACGACGGAATCTTCCGCGCGAGCGGTGCGACATTCCTCGTATTCGCCGACTACTGCCGCGGAAGCATCCGCCTCGCGGCACTAAGCGGACTCGGCACGATCTACATTTTCACGCACGACAGCGTCGGCGTCGGCGAAGATGGTCCAACGCATCAGCCCGTGGAAACCGTCAGCGGCCTGCGCGTGATTCCAAATCTCGACGTGATCCGTCCCGCCGATCCCGAGGAATCCGCCGGTGCTTTCGCCGCCGCGCTGCAACGCAACAACGGCCCGACGCTTCTCGCGCTCACACGTCAGGTCGTCCCGATGCTCAACGAAGCCAGTGTGCAGACCCGCCGCGAAGGTGTATTCAAAGGCGGCTACATTTTGGTGAAGGAAACTGGTGCTTTGAAAACGATCCTCCTCGCCGCCGGTAGTGAAGTGCAGCACGCCCTCGCCGCTGCCAAAACACTCGGCGAAGGCGTCCGCGTTGTCAGCGTTCCAAGCTTCTATCGTTTCGACCAACAGCCGCAGAGCTACCGCGACGAAGTGCTCCCGCCTTCGTGCCGCAAGCGCGTCGCCATCGAGGCGGGCGTCTCTGCGCTGTGGTGGAAATACGTGGGTCTCGACGGCAAAGTGATCGGCATTGATCGCTTTGGCATCAGCGCCCCCGGTAACAAAGTCATGGAAATCCTCGGTATGACCTCGCAGTCCGTCGTGGATGCCGCGAAGTCGCTCGCGTAGCTATTGCGGGAGCGTGAGTTCGAGCTGGTTTTCCTGCGCGAGCGCCCAGGCTTCCACGCCGCGTCGGCGCAGGTCGGCGGCAAACTCTGCTGCGAAGCCATGCACTGTGAGCACGCGCTTCGGCTGCACGAGTTCGACATAGCGTAGCAACTCGTCGTAGTCCGCGTGATCGCTCAGCGCGAACGCCGTGTCGCAGCCGAAGCGATACGTCACGTTCTTGTCGAGCGCCCAGCCGGTCACGACTGCCGTCCGCTTTTTCTTGATGCGATCCAGCACTTTTTCCCTCGCAAGATGTGGAGGGAAGACGAGCACCTTGCCCTTCGGGTCTCCCGCATCAAAGCGCACAGAGCCCTTTGGAAAATCCGGACGCAACTCATGGTAAAGCTGCGTCATCTGCCAGACTTTGTGATGCAGCATCGGCACCAATCCCGCGGCGAGCAGCGCGCAGATAATCTCCTGCGCCTTGCCGAGCGCGTAGCCGAGCAGCACCGGCGTCACGCCTTCGGCGAGTGCCGTGCGACACCACTCGACCATCTCCGCGAGAACCTGTTCCGCTGGCGGCATACGATGCTTGGGCAGACCGAAGGTGGTTTCCATGATGAGCGTCTCCGCGTGTCGCCATTCGCACTTCTCCGCGCTCAATCCGGTGCGCAGTTTAAAATCACCCGTGTAGAGCAGCGAACCGCCTTCGCCCTCGAAATACAACTGCGCCGAGCCGAGCACATGACCCGCCGGGAGCAACACA
>CAMBOD010000059.1 GCA_945868985.1 Prosthecobacter debontii
CTCCGACATGAGGAAGCGTCCGCTCGGCTTGAGGTCGGCGAGCACGGGGACGCGCTTGCCGATTTTGGTGAAGTCATCGAGTTCCAGTTTCACGTTCGCGGCATGTGCCATTGCGAGAAGATGGAGCACTGCATTCGTGGAGCCGCCGAGCGCGATAACGACGGAGATGGCATTTTCAAAAGACTCGCGGGAGAGGATGTCACTTGGGCGGATACCGCGCTTGATCAATTCCACCACCGCCATGCCTGCGGCGCGTGCGTCCGCCGCCTTTTCTTTGCTCACGGCATTTTGCGCGGAGCTGTTCGGGAGCGACATGCCGAGTGCTTCAATCGCGCTGGCCATCGTGTTCGCCGTATACATTCCGCCGCACGAACCCGCGCCGGGAATTGCGTGTTCTTCGATGAGTGCGAGTTCGCGTTCGTCCATCACGCCAGCCGCGTGTTTTCCCACGGCCTCGAAGCAAGAAACGATGTCGAGCGGTTTGTCGGCGATCTGAGCCGCGCGCTCTTTGTTAAGGCGCTTTTCCGCGAGGATTCCGGTGATGCAGCCGGGCAAAATCGTGCCGCCATAAACAAACACCGACGGGCGGTTCAGGCGCGCCATCGCGATGATGCAGCCGGGCATGTTTTTGTCGCAACCGCCAATCGCCACGAGTCCGTCGAAGCCCTCGCAAGCCATCACCGTCTCCACGCTGTCGGCGATTACTTCGCGTGACACGAGCGAGTATTTCATCCCCTCGGTGCCCATACTGATACCGTCGGAAACCGTGATGGTGCCGAAGATGACACCTTTCCCACCGCCAGCGCCGACGCCGGCCTCGGCCTGCCGCGCGAGTGCATCAATGTGCATGTTGCAAGGCGTGACCATGCTCCACGTGCTCGCGATGCCGACTTGCGATTTTTTGAAATCCTCCCGCGCAAAACCAACGGCATGCAGCATCGCCCGGCTGGCGGCGCGCTCTGCGCCATCAACGACTTGGCGTGACCATTTGCGATGAAGTGACCCTGGATGTTTGGACGGTTCTCTGCTCATAAAAGGGCGCGCACCCTAGCGGGCACTTTCCTATCTGGCAAGGACGGTGGACGGCCCGGAAAAATCAGCTCTTCGCCTTCTTCGTATCGCGATAAGCCGCGACGACGAAAAGCACGGCGGCCACACAAATGCACGAGTCGGCGACATTGAAAGCCGGCCACGGATTTGCAAAGCGGACGTGCAAATCCACGAGGAGAAAATCCACGACGTAGCCGTGGATGAAACGGTCGGTGACATTGCCGAGGATGCCCCCGAGCAGCAGCGGCACGGCGAGACGCGACGGCGCATCCGTGAAGACGTTCTTTTTCCACGCGATGAGCAGGCCGATGAATGCGACAATGGAGAGAAGGATGAACACCCAAGGATGATCGCTCATAAAGCTGAACGCCGCGCCAGTGTTGCCCCAATGCACAATCTGGAACCAGCCCGGAATCACGTCATATTCCAGCGGCAGGTGCTCAGTTTTTGCGATGGTGTCTGGAAACAGCGCGATATTCCTTTCACTCGGCACGAGGGCGAAGTGGGTGAAAATCCACCACTTTGTGAGTTGGTCGAGCGCGTAGATCGGGAGCGCGATGGCGGCGAGGAAACGCACGGCTATACTGGCAACGCCTCGTCGCAGCGGGCACAGACTTCGCGAGCGGTGAGCGGTTGGTGGCGCCAGCAGCGCGGGCATTGGGCCAGCGCGCTCTTCGCGACTCGCGCGCCGAGCGCGGTTGCGCTGGAAAGCGTCAGTTCGCTGATGATGAGGAATTCCTCCAGTTCGGCGTGTTCGGCGGGCGTATAGGCCCTATAGGCCGCATAGGGCTTGTCTTCGAGTTCCAGAACCACAGCCGCCTCCAGCGACTTTGCGATGGTCTTCGCCTGGCGCGCGGGCTCGATGGCCTGCTGATAAATGGCGGCGCGCAGCTTCAGCCATTCGTCCACTTTGGCTTCAAGCGCTTCGTCGCGGAGTGCTGGATTCGCCTCGGGGAGTTTCTCGATGTGGATGCTCGTTTTCTTGCCGGAGAATTCCCACGCCTCGTCGGCGGTGTAGGCGAGGATCGGCGCGAGGAGTTTCGTCACCGCGTCAAAGCACGCATGCATCACGCTCTGCGTAGCGCGGCGGCGCGGGCTGTTGGCGGCGTCGCAGTAGAGGCGATCCTTCGTGATATCCACATAGAGCGCGCTCAACTCGACGGTGCAGAATTGGTTCACCGTCTCGAACACGCGGCGGAAGTCGTAGGCCTCGTATGCCGCGCGGCACGTCGCGATGACGCCCTGCAATTTCGACAGCACCCACATATCCACCGTCGTCGCGCCCTTCGCGTCTTCGCTGCTTCGCGGTTCAAACCCGGCGATGTTCGCGAGCAGGATGCGCAGCACGTTGCGGAAGCTGCGATACGCCTCGCTCGTGCGTGCGAAGCCGTCCTCGGAAAACGGCACGTCGTTCGTGAACTCCACGCTCGCGGCCCACAGACGCACGATGTCCGCGCCGTATTTGCCGACGAAATACTCGGCCTCCATCGGCTTCTTGTAAGTGCCCTGGTCGCTCTTGCTGACTTTCTTCTTCGTGTCCTTGTCCACGACGAAGCCGTGCGTGATGACCGTCTTATACGGCGCGTGGCCGGTGAGCGCGACGCTCGTCATGAGCGACGACTGGAACCAGCCGCGGTGCTGGTCGGTCGCTTCGAGATAAACGTCGGCGACTCCGCCGCATGCCTTCAGCTCCGGATGCCGCGAGGTCACGGCCTGATGCGAGACGCCGGAATCGATCCACACATCGAGCGTGTCGTTGCGGCGCGAAGTGCCCGCGGGCAACCCGAGTTGCGAGGCCCACCACGCGTCGTCCTTTTCAAACCAAAGATTCGTTCCGCCGTTCTCGACGAGGTCGGCGACCTTCGCCGCGAGATCGGCGCGCACGATGGGCGTCCCGTTCTCCTCGTAGAAAACCGGCAACGGCACGCCCCACGTGCGCTGGCGCGAGATGCACCAGTCGGGCCGCGACTCGACGGTGCCGTAGATGCGGTTGCGCCCCCACGTCGGAATCCAATTGGTCTTGTCGATGGCCGCGAGCGCATCGGCGCGGATGGCCTCCACCTTGATGAAAAACTGCTCCACAGCGCGGAAGACGATGGGCGTCTTGCTGCGCCAGCAGTGCGGGTAGTCGTGCGTGTATTTCTGCTCCGCGAGCAGCGCGCCGCTTTCGCGGAGGAAAGTGACGATCTCGGCGTTGGCATCGAAGACATACTTGCCGACCCACGCGGGCACGCCGACGTCCTCGGTGAATTTCCCGAAGTCATCCACGGGCGAGAGCACGGGCAGTCCATTTGCCTGACCGGCGATGTAGTCGTCCTTGCCGTGGCCGGGTGCGATGTGGACCTGACCGGTGCCGGTGTCGAGCGTGACGAAGTCGGCGGCGATGACCTTCGAGTGCCGCGGCAAAAATGGATGCTGAGCCTCGAGGCCGACGAGTTGATCGCCAGTCATCTCCGCGCTCACTGCGCCAAGTTCCAGCCCACATTCCTTTGCAAATGAGTTCAGCAATTCGCTCGCGACGATCAGCTTCTGTCCGGCGTATTCAGCCACGGAATACTTCGCCTTGGCATGAACCGCTATGGCGACGTTCGCAGGCAGCGTCCAAGGCGTCGTTGTCCAGATGACGAACGAAGCACCTGCGAGCGCATCTTTTCCATCTGCGACGGCAAACTTCACAAAAATCGCCGGGTCCGTCCGCTGCGCATATTCCACCTCCGCCTCCGCGAGCGCGGTCTGCGCGCCGGTGCTCCAATACACGGGCTTCTTCGACTGATACACGAGGCCCTTCTCCACGAGCTTGCCGAATGCGCGGATGATGTCCGCCTCGTAGCCCGGCGCGAGCGTGAGATACGGATCCTCCCACGAGCCGAACACGCCCAGCCGCTTGAACTGCCCGCGCTGGATATCAATGTATTTGCGCGCGAACGCCTCGGCGCGGCGGCGGATTTCCGCGGGCTCCAGGCCGCGCTGCTCCTTCACCACCTTGAACTCAATCGGCAGCCCGTGGCAGTCCCAGCCCGGCACGAACGGCGCGCGGAAGCCGAGCATCGAGCGCGACTTCACCACGAGGTCCTTCAAAATCTTGTTCAGCGCCGTGCCCATGTGCACGTCGCCATTCGCGAACGGCGGCCCGTCGTGCAGCACGAAAAGCGGCGCATCGATCCGCGCATCGAGAATCTGCCGATACAGCCCCGCGGCCTCCCACTTCGCGAGCCGCTCAGGCTCGCGCTTCACGAGATCGGCCTTCATCGGGAAGTCCGTCTTTGGCAGCAGCAGGGTGTCTTTGTAATTCGCGCTCATTCGTAGTTTGGAAAAAGAGCGCGCACGCTAGTGGCGCGGCTCCTGCGGGTCAATGCGCACGACATCGCCAAAATCGCACGCAGGAGAAATGACATCCACCATCTCAACAAAAAATCCCCTTGTCATACGCGGGCGACTCGCCCATTTTCCGCGCCCGCTGCGAACGGGGTCTTAGCTCAGTTGGTAGAGCGCCTCAATGGCATTGAGGAGGTCAGGGGTTCGAACCCCCTAGGCTCCACCACCCGCCGCAGCGTCGGCTCAAACTTTCAAAGTATGCTGGCGGTGCTGGCTTTCACGGCTAAGATTTATGCACTCTGCCGCTCTTTTTCTCACACGATGAAAACTCTGCTTCTTGCCACGATACTTTTACCGCTGCAAATCCTCGCCGCTCCGGTGGATTTTGCCCGCGAAGTGCGGCCCATTCTTTCCGAAAACTGCTTTACCTGCCACGGGCCCGATTCGGGCAAGCGCAAAGGCGAAGTGCGGCTGGATACGCAGGAGGGTGCAATGAGCAAAGGCGAGAGCGGCGCGCAAATCATCATCCCCGGAAAGCCGGCGGAGAGTGAGTTAATCAAGCGCGTGCTGAGCACCGATCCGGAGGAAATCATGCCTCCGCAAAAGGAGCACAAAAAGATAAAGCCTGCGGAGGTCGAACTGCTCAAGCGCTGGATAGCAGAGGGTGCGAATTACACGGGGCACTGGGCTTTTCAAAAAGTGAAACAGCCGGCGGTGCCGAACATCGCCGGAGCTTCGACGCCGATTGACGCCTTTCTCACCGAGCGTCTCCAGCGCGCGGGGCTCGCATTTTCGCCACCGGAGGAAAAGACACGCATCCTCCGTCGCGTGACGCTCGATCTCACGGGCCTGCCGCCGACGCCTGCGGAGGTGGACGCCTTCATCGCGGACAATTCGCCGAACGCCTACGAAAAAACGGTGGATCGCCTGCTCGCGTCGCCACATTTCGGCGAACGCATGGCGGTGCCGTGGCTCGACCTCGCGCGCTACGCAGACACGGGCGGCTATCACAACGATTCGCTGCGCGACATGTGGATGTGGCGCGATTGGGTGGTGAAGGCTTTCAACGACAACAAGCCGTTCAGTGATTTCACGACCGAGCAGCTCGCGGGCGATTTGATTCCCAATGCGCTCATCGAGCAAAAAGTCGCGTCCGGCTTTCATCGTAACGTGATGACGAGCGACGAGGGCGGGATCATCGAGTCGGAATACCTGAATCTCTACGTGGTGGATCGCGTCGCCACGACGGGCGTGACGTGGCTCGGCCTCACAGTCGGCTGCGCGCAATGCCATGACCACAAATACGATCCCATCACGCAGCGCGATTTTTACTCGATGTATGCGTTTTTCCACAACGTGCCCGAGAAGGGGAAAGACGGCGTGCGCGAAAAAAATCCAGCGCCCGTTATCACGGTGCCGACGCCGGATCAAACGAAGGAGATTGCAAGACTGGACGGCGAAATCGCCGAAGCGGGAAAGCAAATCAAGGAACTGGAATCCAAGCTCGATGCTTCGCAGGCCGAGTGGGAAAAAACGCTCGCCGCCACTCTAAAAACAGGAGAGCCGAAGGGCCCGGTCGTGAAATTTCCGCTCGATGCGGATGGCAACGGCGCGAGCGACGACGGTAAGCAAGTTGCCGGAACAGAAAAGGGCACTGGAAATTTCACCGACGGCGCGAAGGACAAAAGCTATCGCGTGGATGGAACGGGCTGGATCGAATACGGCGACAAGTTTGGCTTTGAAAAAGACCAGCCATTCAGCGTTGCGGCGTGGCTGAAGGTAAAAGCCAAGGGCGGCTCGCCATTCGGCAAGATGGAGAAAGAGGGCGACGTTCGCGGATGGGATGTCGAGTTTCACGGCACGAAGCCGAGTTTTCATCTCGTCAACAAATGGCCGGGGAATGCAATCCACGTGGAATGTGAGCGCAATCTGCCTGCGGAGACGTTCCTGCACTTCGCGATCACTTACGACGGCTCCGGCAAAGGCGCGGGCGTGAAGATGTTCGTCAACGGCCAGCCGGAGAAAGTGAAGGTCGTCATTGATAAGCTCACCGACACGATCAAAACGACAGAGCCATTTAGCATCGGCAGACGCGGCTCGGCGGGGACTGCATTCTTCGGAAGCGTGGACGACCTGCGCATCTACGGACGCGCGCTCGCCGCAAACGAAATCGCCCAGCTCGGCGGCAACTTCGCCGCTGAGATCGCCGCGATGCCGAAGGACAAACGCACGCCGCAGCAGTTGGAACAGTTGAAGAAAATTTTCCGCGAAACACAGTCGCCCGCCTTTGCCAGTGCGCAGCAGAAAATTGACAACGCAAAAAAGACGAAGGCGAACATCGAAAAGCAATTCCCGAATACGATGGTGATGGTCGAGATGGACAAGCCGCGCGACACGTTCATCAAGATGCGTGGCGCCTACGATCAGGACGGCGAAAAGGTCGCCGCGATGACGCCCGCTTTTCTTCCCGCACTCAATGCCGCGCCTGCGAACGGCAAACGCCACACGCGCCTCGATTTCGCGAATTGGCTGATGTCGCCGGAGCACCCGCTCACCGCACGCGTCGCCGTGAATCGCTGGTGGGCGATCATTTTCGGCACGGGACTGGTAAAGACGGTGAACGATTTCGGCAATCAGGGTGAATGGCCGAGCCATCCGGAATTGCTCGACTGGCTCGCTGCGGATTTCCAGCGCGACTGGAATTTGAAGCGAGTCATCAAGCAGATGCTGATGACGACTGCGTATCGGCAGTCATCGCGCATCACGCCGCAGCATTTGGAAAAAGACAGCGAGAACCGCCTGCTCGCACACGGCCCGAGGAACAGACTGGACGCCGAGTTTGTGCGCGACAATGCACTCGCGATTTCCGGCCTGCTGAACACGCAAATGGGCGGCAAGGGCGTGCTGCCATTTCAGCCGCCGGGGATTTGGGACGTGAACGAAATGGGTGGCCAGTCCTACAAGCAAACACGCGATGCGAACCAATATCGTCGCGGCCTCTACGTGTATTGGCGGCGCAGCACGCCGTATCCGAGTTTCCTCACATTCGACGCGCCGAACCGCGAATTTTGCACCGCTGTGCGCGCACGCACGAGCACGCCGCTGCAATCGCTCGTGCTGATGAATGACCCTGTCTATGTCGAGGCCGCACGTGCGCTCGCACAGAAGGTTATTAAAGAAGGCGGCGATGATCCAAAAGCACGGCTCGCGCTAATGTGGCGGCTTGCTGTTACACGCCCTGCAACCGAGCAGGAACAGGCGATTTTGCAAAAGGCACTCGATCTCCAAATCGCCCGCTACGCACAGGACGCAAAGGCTGCGGAGGACTTCACCAAGGTCGGCGACCTCCCCCGCCCTGCCGATGCAAAAATTCCCGAACTCGCCGCTTGGACGGCGCTAGCGAATGTGGTGCTCAATTTGAACGAGACCATCTCGAACTAAACCGTGCCCGAAACCACCGCCGAGCCGCAGCCACTGTCCGTCGTCTCGCCGGAAATTGCCACGCGCCTCGCGAGTGTGCGCAATCGCACCGGCCGCGTTGCACTCGAAATCGGAATCGCGATGGCCGTGCCTGCGCTGATTGCGTGGCTCGCCGTGGTGATGCCGCTCGACTGGCTCATCGGCCTGCCGCGATGGGCGCGTGCGCTGTTTCTCCTCGCGGGAGTCGGCGGCGCGGGCTTCGTGCTGTTTTGGTTCGGCATCCGGCGCTGGATGAACAAGCCGGACAACGACCGCACCGCATTGAACATTGAGCGCGCGCTGCCGGAATTTCGCAGCCGCTTCATCGCCAGCGTGCAGCTCGCTCGCCAAAGCGAAAATACGCCACCAGCGCTGGTGCGCGCACTTTTGAAAGAAACGGAAGCACTGACGCGACAGGTGGATTTTCAGCGCGTAGTGAAGACCGACAAGCTGCGACTCTGGCTGAAAATTGGCGCTGCTGCGTTCGTGTTCGCCGTCGTGCTGTGGTTTTACGGTGGGCGTGCAAGCTGGCCGCTTTTCCAGCGCGCGTGCCTCGTCGAAGTGCCGCTGCCGCGCAAAACGCAAATCATCGGTTTCAGCGGCGATCGCGTGATCGCAGTTGGCGACGATGTGCGCATTGAGGCGAATGCTGCGGGCATCGTCCCGGTCGCTGGTAAACTGTTGCTGCGCACCGCGAGCGGGAAGAAACAGGAGTTCACCTTCGACGCGGACCCGCTGAACAAGGCGCACTTTTTCCGCAGCCTGCAAAGCGTGCAGGAGACCTTCGAGTATTGGCTCGAACTCGGCGA
>CAMBOD010000060.1 GCA_945868985.1 Prosthecobacter debontii
CCGCGTAAAGCGCATCTTCCTTGGTCGCGATGAAATATTTTCCGCCCACTTCGGCCAACGCCAGTGCGCCAAGCGGCGGGCGGCGATTCACGCCGTTCCATGGGATTCCATCGAGGCCGCGCCCTGCGTTTTCCGCCGCCTTGCCGGCATTCTCACGCACCATCACAGTCGGCTCGGCTCCCACTTCCTTGGTGTCACAAATCGCATACATCTTTCCGGGCGCACCCGCCATGCCCACGAGGCACCACGCATGACCTTGATCCTGCCACGCAGCCGCGCTGGTCGTCGCATCGCGAAGCGCGAGACGCCCCGCAGAACGCGCATCCGTGGAGGCAAAAATTTTCCCGTCCGAAACGCCCATCGCCACGACATTGCCGCCGGGGCCGTCGCCGATTTCCTTCCAAGCCACAGGCGTCGCGCTCGGGTCGCACACCTGCAATTTCTTGGAACCCGTGATTGCAAAAAGTTTTCCCTCAGCACCCGCCATCGCGACGACACCCGGCGCTTCGCCGATTTGCTTCCAAGCTCCCGTCGCCTTGTCCTCGGCGAAGGCATTGCCCGACAGTCCGGCAAAGGTCGCCGCTGCCAAAAGGGACATGGTGTTTCTGATGATGTGGGTAACTTTCATGGATAGGTAGGTGTTTGGGTTGGTAGTGAGGTGGTGTGAGTGAAGGAAAAGCGGGCCACGCGCAAATCATTAGAAATCCCCCGCCGGGTCACTCTTTGCCCCACCGCACGAAAGGCCGCCGCCGTCCCTTTTTGTGTTTCTTCATCGTGATTTAAACCGCCAAGTAGCCAAGCAGCGAAGATAGCCCGCCTTCAATCCGCAATCTAAAATCCGCCATCCGCAATTCCCCGTCCCCACGCGCAGGAAAAGAAAAATTTCACCGCGTAACGGCAACGTCATCGGGAGTGAAAGCGTGGACGTCTCACCGGTCTTCTCATTCACCTTGTCGCCAAATCCATACTAGCTGCGGTGCGCTTCATCGGCGAAAGCTCCGCAAGTTTTTGCGAATCAAATTGCAGCGGGCGAGAAGGAATGAAGCTCCGGTCTAAGAGCCGGTCCAGCGGCGACAATTTGCAGCAGAGCAACGTGGATGTTCTGCCACGTCTGAGCGAGGTCGAGGGAAAGCGCGCGAATGCGATGACCGTGCGTGGTGAATTCGACAGCGAAGTCACGAGTTGTGCGCGGGTAAAGGAGGACGCCTTCAGCCTGCTCCCACCCAGCTTCACAGGACTGCTGACGCAGGTAGGTGAAGAGTTGATAGAGATTGGCTGATGGAAGCCTTGCTGTCCCGTGCGCGCCGGCCTTGAGCGCCTGAGCGTAAAACTTTGTGTCGAGGATGATCGCGCGACCTGGGCCGCGGAGGCATACGTCGGTCTCCATACGCGGCACCAGTGCTAGTGCGTCCGCGTTCGGGGCGGTAATCTGCCATTGGATAACCGGGGCGCTGACGCTCCACTCGGCTGGAAGTTCGTGCCGGTAAAAATTGCGGACGAAGTTTTCGAAAAGCCCCGGAAGCCCGTCCCGGACGAAGTCGCGGAAGCGGCGGGTGCCACCTTGTTCAGCGGGGAGCCAGTGTTCGTGGACGAACTCGCAGATATGTATCAGGAAAGCGTAGATGCGGTTGTTGCGGTGGAGTTGGACGCGCCGAAAGTGCTCTGTGCGTAGCTCGACCTTCTGGACCGGTGTAAGCCAGCGAAGCAAGTCATGCACGTCGGTGCGCGTCGTTGCATCAAGTTCCTCCGCTTCGTGGAGCCGCTGAAGTGTGGTCTTCAGGATACGATTCGGCAGTGTGTCGTATTCGAGTTCATCCCATGCGCAGGCTGCGCGGCCGTGGCGGAGTAGATTGCGCCGCAGGGTCTGGGTGACGAGGAGCTTGCCACGCACGCCTGGGATATCGTCTTCGCGCGATAGGTAGCCACGGTCCAAACCGCGCCGGAGCAAGCGGCGCGTGCCATTCACCAACACCCGGGCAAATAGATTGAGAAGGTCGGTTGAATCCAACGCGTCCACATCGGCGAGGGTGTCCTTTTCCTCCAACACGTCCCACGCGTAGCAGAGGAGGTAATAAATGTTTGCGATGGGGATTTCGCCAGCACCGGAGGAAACAGGACTAGAGGCTGTGCTCGGCCGGACAGGAGCGCCTACGGATTCAGCCGTTGTGAGAACTGAGGACATGGCTCGTTACGCTCCCTCACTCGGCGAGCAACTCAGCCACGAGTTTTTCCACGCGCTCGCGGGAATCGAAGTATTCCTCCAGCAGCGGTTGGATTTCGCCGGCGATGATCTCGCGATACCATGCCTCATCCGGCGGATAACCCTCTTGTGGGCAGAAAAAGCTGTGGCCGATGCGGAACCCCGGACCGAGATCACGCTCCTTCTCAATCACTGCGTTCAAGCTCCCTACCTTCGCGCGAATCCGCGCAATCAACTCATCGGATGCGCCTCGCTCCTTGAGCCACGCTGTAAACGCAGGTGAATCAAGCGCAGGTTCAAGCGTCACGAAGGCGAAGCGACGGCGCAAAGCGTAGTCCACCATGGCGAGCGAACGATCCGCGGTGTTCATCGTTCCGATGAAGTGGAGGTTTGCCGGAAGGTTAAACGTTTCATCGGGCCCTTCAGAGTAAGTAAGCGGAATGGCGTGAGCAGGTCCGCGCTTGTCGGATTCGATCAGCATCAGTAGTTCGCCGAAGATTTTGGCGAGGTTGCCGCGATTGATTTCATCGATGATGAAGAAACAATCGCGATCTGGGTCATTCCGTGCAAGGCGAGCGAACTGATGAAAAACGCCATCCCTACGCTCCAACCCCGTCCGGGTCGGACGGAATCCTTGCACGAAATCCTCGTAACCGTAACTCGGATGGAACTGAACCATGGCGACGCGTCGCTCATCGCGCTTGCCCATCAAGGCAAAGGCCAGTCGGCGGGCGATGAATGTTTTGCCAACCCCGGGTGGCCCTTGAAGAATGACCGCTTTCTTCCGTTTGAGGCGCGCGAGAATGGTATCGAGTTCATCGGGCGACATGAACAGGCCTGCGAGCGCGTCGTCTTTTGTGAACGGAGCGATTTGAGGAGGCTGAATGCCAACGTTCCGCGCATCAATGAGCGCGCGGATAGCCTCGTATTCGTCTGCGGTGACAGCAAACAGGCTCCCCTGATTGCTCAGGATCGGTTCGCATTGCGCGAGGGCCGGCATCGCCTGCAACTCGTCCCACGTCACGGGCTCGGCGAATTGTTCGATCTTGCGAAACTCAATCTTCTCCAGTCCGGGCGGCCCGTGAAGCGCCTTCGTGATTTCGCATAGGGCCACAATCTCTTTGTCCGGGTTGGTAATGTAGCCGATGAGGATGTCTCCGGGTTTAACAGCGGAGAAGTATTTGAATTTCTGCCGCTTGTTCCCGGCTTCATTGTGCGAAGAGTAAGTCTGAACTGATCCGACAGGGGCGGTTCGGAAATCCCAGATCTTGGGATTCGCGTTTAGCCACCAATAAGCAATGCCAGACGAAGGCGTGACGGTCGCGGATTTTGAAGCCCCCGGTCCAAGTTCGAGCCCGACTTTCCCGGCGATGAGTTTCACGAAATCCTCATACGGCGTGATGTCCGTGAGGGTCTTCATCGCCATCTTGCTGTCTTGCGGCATCTCCCATTCGCCCTTCGCCAGCCACTTCACTTTGCGGACGTGCTTATAGTGCGGCCTCTTCTCATCAAACTCGTATTCACCCTCGACCACGCCGTAGCCCAGCAGTTTGGTGAAGCCCTGTTTGGCGAAAATGATGTCGCCTATTTCGATGTCATGGACGAACTGCCAGCAGCTATGCACATCGTTTTTCTTTGATGAATCGCCCGGCCAGAGTTCTAGCAGTTTCTCGCGAATCTCTTCCTTGCTCTTGAACTCGCGAAGGTCGGACGTCCCATCCCATCCGATTGCGGCGATGCCATCTTCGTAAAACTCGTCCCAGTGCTCACCGCCCGCTCCTGCAGACCACGTCCAATATTTGCCGGATGCCGCAGTTCCGTCCGGCAGTCGAACTTCAGCACCTTCCAGAGTCTCCGGTGATTCTTCGTCCATCTTTTCCTGGACACGCTGAAAGATTTCGAGCGCTTCCGGCATCGACGGTTTGGCTTTCTGCCCCTCAGGTGTAAGCATCCAAACTCCTCGCTTCGCTGAACCGATGAGGCCAGCTTTGCTGAGGTAGAACCGTGCCCAATCGACTTGATTCTTAAATCGAGAGGCACCGGACGACATAGTCTCGTTTTTCTCCTCTTCGGTAACATCCGTGTGTTTAGCGACCCACTCCAACACGGCTTTTGGTGTTCCCGTTCCACCCAAGTCGCGCAAAGCGTCGAGGACAGGACCAAAGAAGCGGACAAAGCGCGGACCTGCTGGAGAATCCTCCCGGAGAACCATCCCCTTCGTTTCCTCTTCGATCTCCGCCTCTTCCGGCACCAGTCCTGATTCGTAAGCGTCGAGCGAAAGTTGCGGAAAGTTTTCTCCGGCGCTTGCCACCGCTTTCTCCAGCCAAGAGAAGTAGCCTGCCGCCGTCTTGCTCTCCCAGACGATACCGCGCTCTTTAAAATAGGCGCCCGTATGTTTATCGCATGGCAGGAAGCCCCGCGGGTTGAGCCAAAACAGACTCATGGTCAACTTCGCGAGACCCATGAAACTGACATGCAGAGCCTCATCAAAAAGCGCGTGGTCAAATGCCCTCCATGATTTTTCAACGCCTTCCCGTGCCGCTCGCCAAAGTGTCGGGATGTCAGTTGGTTTACGGTCAGCCAAATATGCAAAAGCCCAACTGTTCTAAGGGTTAGTGATTGGGATTCCATCGAAGTCCTCTGGAACGGGTGCCGCCAGTTGCCATTTATCCTTTATTTTCGCGAGGATCGCTTGTCGGCCACTGACGGAACTAGTCCGGTTAAAACTCGCAAAGAAAGTGAATGGATCGATTTGTGCCAGTGGAACAACTTTACCGCCAGCGTCCCGGTCGTTTAGTAGGATGACCTTCATGCCTTCTGACCTCATCTCCTCGAGCAGCCTAAGCAGTTCTCCTTGCCGGTTTTCAAACTCCAACACTTTTTGGGCAATTTCGGAATAGATGGGAATCCAGGTGAAGCTCATAAATTTCAAATGTGTTTTTCAGACTTCTGCCAGCGCACGTCGTCATCCTTGCGATAATTGTCACGCCTTTCGGCCATGACCTGCAGTTTACCTCCGGTTTGTAGGAATGCGCTGGATCGCAAAGCAGTGTCGACGTGCTCTTGGCCGAAGTCGGCCTCGATGCCTCTTAACGCAAATGTAGGCGGGACTGGTAATGCCGAAATGGAGTGGCAGGAAAGTTTCATCGAGCGAGCAGGAACGAGCAGAGCGGACGTTGAACGCGAGCGAGAAACCACGAAAGCGCGGGGAGGGCAAGAAGCGAAGCGCGCTACTCAATTGCGGATTGCGGATTGCGGAACGGAGTGGAACGACATCGCCTGCCACAGGCAGCCCGCAGGGACGTTGCGGCGGCAACGGGCATTGCGGATTGGGGAGGGCGCGCAAAGACTTTTTAACTCACGCCTGCAATGCGGCAGCTTTCGCTGGTTTTGCCGATTTGGATTTTGAACTGTGCGCCCTGCTTTTGCCCGGCGAGCTGGCGGCCCATCGGCGATTGGGGAGTGATCACCAGCACGGAGCGTCCGTCGCTTTCCACCTCCACTCCGCCTGCAAGCGGGCCGATGAAGTAAAGCGTGCGCTCGCCTCCGCGCTCCAATTCGACGAGTGCGCCGACATCCACAGGCTCCTTTGCGGTGAATGCCCGCAAGGGGAGGGTTTCGTAGCGCTGGATGGCCTGCATGACTTCGGCAGCCTGCTGCGACTGGCCGCGCGCGAGATAGCCGGCCTCCAGTCCGCGCGTGTCGTATTTGTTCTCCGCCTTGTTTTGTTCGTCGGTGGCCCCGGCATGGGCTTCGCGGGCTGAGCGCGTGTAAATCTCCAGCGATGCATGGAGCGCGGCGATGATTTTCCTGACGATGGCGTGTTTGTTCAAAACGGAGTTGAGGATGTGAGGCGCAACTTCAGGCAACGCTCACGGCAGTGAAATCTCATGGTAGCTCCCGGGTGTTGCTCCAGTCAGTGCTTGCTGCAATGCAGGCACGAGAAAGGGCAGCAAGGACAGGCGGTTCGTGGGCAGCTCGATGATCGCGAGCCGACGCAAAGCGATGTTTTGCTGGTAGCGTAAATTTTTGTCCGCAGTGATGAATACATCGAAACCGGCGGCTTCAGCCGCAGCGATCAACTCGCCGTTGCGGAACTCACCCCAACCTTCCTCGTGGCACGTCCGCACTTCATGGCCGGAAAGCCAGCGGCGCAGCGGCTTCGGCACACAATGATCCAGCAGAATGCGGCTCACACTGCGACGACTCCTGCAAGCGCGTGACGCGCTGCTTCCAAAACGCCAACGGCTTGTTCGCGCGTCACTCCCTCGAAGGCGTCGAGAAATTCATCCATGCTTACGCCTTCCTCCAGATTCTCAAAAAGTGCGTCCACCGGCACGCGCGTCCCGCGAAAGCAAACGCGCCCGCCGAGGCGTTGCGGGTCGCTCCACAGAAATTGATCGGTTGCTGACATTGCGGTTGGTGCCCGTTTGTCGAGTTGGCTCATCTCGCGCGCAGAATCGCAAACAATCCCATCGTGCGCAAGCTGCGGATTGGTAGCCAATGGGTGAATCGTCACTCGGCCTTTGGATCACGTCCGAGGAGGCGGGCGAGGGCTTCGGCGGGGGCGATGGTGCCGTCGAGGATGGCTTTCACTTGCTCGATGATGGGCGTTTCGATGCCGTGTCGGACGGAGTATTCGTGGGCGCTGTAAGTCGTCGGCACGCCCTCGGCGACCATCTGCATGGATGACACGACATCCGCGAGTCGCTCGCCTTTTCCGAGGCGTTCGCCGACGGCCCGGTTGCGGCTGTGCTGGCTGAAGCAAGTCACCATCAAATCACCGACTCCGCTGAGGCCCATGAAAGTCTCGCGCTTTCCGCCGAACGCCCCACCGAGGCGTCCGAGTTCCACGAGCGCGCGTGTGATGAGCGCGGCCTTGGCGTTGTCGCCGAGACCGAGTCCGTCGCACATCCCGGCGGCAAGTGCGTAAATGTTTTTGAGCGCGCCGCCGAGTTCGATGCCGGGCACATCCTCGCTCGTGTAGGCGCGGAAATACGGCGTGGAAAACGCACGCTGGAGGCGTTGCGCGAGCGCGGCGTCCTTGCAGCCGAGCACGACGCATGTGGGGCGTTTGCGCGCGACTTCCTCCGCATGGCTCGGGCCGCTGAGCACGGCGATGGGGTGCTCGGGAAATTGCTCGGCGACGATCTCGCTCATGCGCAGGCCGCTCCCTCGCTCGACGCCCTTGGTGCAACTCAGCATCACAGCACCTTCGCGCGGCTCCGCTGCGAAAAGACGCGCGCACACTTCGCGCACGGCCTTCGACGGCGTGACGATGAGCAGCAGATCGCAGTCGCGCAGGTCTTCGAGCTGATCGGCCAGCCCGAGTGTGGGCGGCAGTTTTATGCCGGGCAGATAGGCGGTGTTTTCGCCGCGTGTGCGCATGTCGGCGATGTGCGCGGCGTCGTGGCCCCAGATGGTCGTGCGCAGTCCGTTGCCGTGGAGAACAAGCGCCAGAGCCGTTCCCCAGCTCCCCGCACCGATGACTCCCGCGTGTTGAAAGCTCACGCCTGTGCCTCCTTCTTCTTACTGAAGCGGTGCTCCGTGCCTGCGAGCAGGCGCTGGATGTTTGCGCGGTGGCGCAAAATCACGAGCAGTCCCGCGAGTGTCGCGAAGCCCGCAAACGGCCAGCCGCGCCCGCGTCCGGTGAACTGCTCAAAAATCGCAAACGCCGGAAGCACGACTGCTGCAACGATGCTCGCGAGCGAGACGTAGCGGCTGATTTTGAAAACCAGAATCCACACGAGAAATGTTACGCCCGTCGCCAGCGGCATCATGCACAGCAGCGCGCCGAGCGAGGTCGCCACACCTTTGCCGCCCTTGAATCCCAGCCACACGGGAAAGCTGTGCCCGACGATGCACGCCATCGCGCTTCCGATGCTGGCCCACGCTGCATCACCACCGAGCCGAATCGCAATCCATCCGCCGAGCCATACAGCGCCCGCGCCTTTCAGCGCATCGAGCAAAAAAACCGGCAGGCCGAATTTCCACCCGCACACGCGCCACACGTTTGTCGCGCCGATGTTGCGGCTGCCGTGCTCGCGGATATCAATGCCGCGAAGACGTGCGGTGAGAAAGCCGAACGGAATGGAACCAAGCAGGTAGCCGGTGACGATGCTTGCGAGGATGGAAAACACTGCGCGCAGGGGAAACGTCCGCGCCCGCAGGTGTCAAGGTCACTTCACTTTTTCGTAAAAGCGCAGCGCCTCGATTTTGCTCCCGAATTCCCGCAGCGGATACAGCCCCTTCGCCGCGCCCGCGCCGGGGTCGAGCGTGAGATAGTCGAAGCCCTCCTTGCCCGCGATGACGACGAAATGCGTGATGCCGTCCTGCGTGCGCAGCCGCACGATCACCGGGTTGCCGCGATCCAGTTGCTCGTCAATGAGG
>CAMBOD010000061.1 GCA_945868985.1 Prosthecobacter debontii
AACTCGCTCTTTCCTTCCGCAGTGCGCTGGCCGACAAGCCACACGGCCCCGCCGCGACCATCGCAGGCGGTAACGGCGCGGGTGAGGAATTGCTGGTAGTATTCCTCCGAGCGCATTTCGCTTTTGCTCAGGCCTGCAATTTCATCCACGAGCCGCTGAATGCGGGCTCGGGCGGCTTCGACAGTTTGTTGTTCGGACATCGTGCGCCGGGAAAGTAGTGGCCCCGCCGATTTCGGCAAGGCAAAGCACCCGGCAATGGGAGACGCCCCGCGCAGTCTCTCCCTTAGGAATACAGACGTGAAGTTTTCGCCACCCAGCACATCGGCGGCAGTTGCCACGCGCAGGCATTTGCGGCATGAGGCAGCGGAATGTCAGAACTACGGTCTAAATCGCTCGATACGATCCTCGATTGGTGGGCGCAGGAATTGGGTATCAGCGGCGCCGACCTCTGGGCGACGCATCAGGGGATCACACTTTCGGGAAATTCGCTGCAACCGGGCATCTTCGCGTTCAGACGCGGGGAATTTGTGCGCATCGCCGCCGCGCCCTGGAAACTGGAGAATATCCGCGATGAGATCCTGAACAAGAAATTGACGACCATTTTCTCCAAGGGATTCTGGAAAAAATATCTACCGGAAATGTGTAGAAAAGTCATCGGCCCAGCCCTGCTTTACTATGCGGATTCGCCGCCTGAAGAATGGAAGAGCTTCAAGGCACCGCAAGGAATGATGCTGCGCGGCCTTGCGGCGATGGACGCACGGGCATTCGCGGAACTCGCGAGTGCTCTCTCAAAAAAAGAATACGAGCACTGCGGTCTCGAATTCGGCCCGCATCCGATGTGGGGCGTCTTTTTAAACAAACAACTCCTCGCCGTCGCGGGCTACGACGCATGGCCGGGGCGTATCGCCCACATAGGCGTCGCAGTGCATCCCGATTTTCGCGGGCAAAAACTAGGCCACCTTGTCGCAATGGCCGCCGCTCGCGGCGCGATGGCGCGCAAACGGATCGTGCAATACCGCACGCACGCGGACAACACAGGCTCCGTCGGAATCGCGAAAGCACTGGGCTTGGAACTTTTTGCCGAGACCATCTACGTGCGCCCACCCGAGCAACCCGCCAACAATGCGCCTGCAACTTAACCAGCTCACAAAATCTTTCGACGGAAAGACCGTGCTCGACGGAATCACCGCAGACTTCGGCGACGCACGCGCCATCGTCTTCATCGGCCCCTCGGGCGGCGGAAAGAGCACGCTACTCCGCATCATCGCGGGGCTGGAGACGCCGGACTCCGGCACCATCGCGCTCGACGGAACCATTGTGGATTTTTCCAACGAAGAAACCCTCCGCGCTCATCGGCGGCGGCTCGGCGTCGTGTTTCAATCATACAATTTATTTCCGCACCTCACCGCACTGGAAAATATCACACTACCCCTCGAAAAAGTTCACGGCCACACGCCCGGCGAAGCACGCGACATCGCCAGCGAAACACTGAAGCGATTCCAGCTCAACGACCACGCCGGCAAAAAACCAGCGGAACTTTCCGGCGGACAAAAACAGCGCGTCGCCATCGCCAGAGCCATCGCCGTGAAGCCGCGCGTGCTGCTCTTCGACGAGCCGACTTCATCGCTCGATCCCGAAATGACTGCGGAGGTGCTCGAAGTCATCGAGGAGTTAAAAAGCGAAGGCCGCGATTTCGTTCTCGTCACACACGAGATGGGTTTCGCCCGCCGTGTCGGCGACGTGGTAGCACTGCTCGCCGAAGGCCGCATCGTGGAAACCGGCCCCGCCGAGCAAGTCTTCACCGCCCCAAAATCCCCGCAGTGCCGCGACTTCCTCGCCCGCGTGCTGCGATACTAGCGTTACTTCAAGTCTTCGACCTTGAGGTGGACGCTCATGCGGGCCTGCCCCGACTCCTCGGAGATTTGGCTTTCCATACCTTTGAAGCAGCGTGCGAGTTTGAGCGCGGTGCTGATCAATGAACGGTTCTCTTTGAATCCCTTCGCTTCGCCGGGGCCGAGCATTTGTTCGGCATTTTTGTCCAAAACTCCGAGCCAGACTTCGGCGAGATCCCAGACAGCACTGAAATTGACCTGATCATTACTGCCCATCGCAGGGCCGGTGGTCGCGGCGGCTTTTGATGTGAGTTCTTTGCTGAAGCTCGGCGATGTGCTGATGACCCAGCGGTCCTTGCTGATAGCAATGTGCGGCAACACATCGTCGGTTGGCATGGGCAGCGGGATGAAGTGCAACTCCACGTCGCCGTCTTTTTTCATCACCGGCTCAGGCACACCTTGTGGAAGTGCAGTGGGCGGGACGAAAGCGGAGATTTGCTTGATGAGGCTCGCAAAGCCTTTCCACGACTCGGCGAGTGCTGCGCGGTCTTTTAGCTCGGCGACATACGCAATGCGCGGGATTTTTCCTTCGGCAAGGAAAGGCGGGATGTCGGGAAGTTTCGGCACATTGCCATTGAGATCCAGGATGAACGCGGACTCGTCGCCGAGCGCACTGCTTAGCAAGCGGGTCGATTTCCAAAGTTGTTCCACCATCGGTTTGGCCATGCCTTCCGCAGCGACTGCGTTTTTGCGCTCCTCCTCGGGAATCATGGTGCGCCCGTATTTTTCATACCAGCCCCAGAGGGTAATTGCTCCCTCTTCGACGAAATCCACGACCGCCTTGCTGTGCGGGCCGTTGGCGCGGCTGTCAAAAAACAGGAACGACGACGACGAGACGAGGCTGGCGAAACCAAGCGGCTTAGAGGAATCGTAGCTGCTGTTGCGGAGACCGCCGAAGCTATCGGCATGGATTCCCGATTCCACGTAGGAAACGCTGACCATAGGATCAAACTGTCTCTTGAAAAGCGACTGAGCCTTGCCTTCGAGTTTTTTAACATCCGCCTGCATCGCAGTGATGTGCTCGGGTTTCAGTATGCCTCGAAGTTCATTGGAGATGCCGTTGAATTTGGCAGCGAATTCAACCTGTGGCGAAAATTTCTCAAAGAGCGCTTTGCTCACATATGCGAGGCCCATTGGTTTTTTTTCTGCGAATTGCACGGCGCGCTTCGCCACATCAGGAATCGCGAGTGCGCTATCAGCTTCCAACAGCGCGAATTTCACATGGCTGTGATCCTTCCCGAGGGAGACGACGAAATAATCATCCACCCAGCCCCACGCGAGTTCGGCGTGTTTAGCGGAAATTTGCGCGACTAGCTCTTTGGCCTTCGCTTCGTCGCCGATGAGTTCCTTGAGTTGCAGTTCGAACTGCACTTCCTGAAACTGCGCGACGAGTTTTTTTGCAACGACGCTGAGGGTTTTAAATTCATATTTGTCAGCGACCTTGAAGCTGCCCAATTCAAAGGCGGGCGGAAGTTTGGTGCCGACCATTTCGGTGAGTTGCTTGAAAGCACCATCAATATCGGCTTTTGCTTTTCCGGCCTTGGAGACAAAAAGAAGCGGCGGCACATCGCATTTCGCCAACGCAGGCACAAGTTCAGGAGCAGCGTTCTGAAGGAGGCTTTGAATTTCCTTCGGCCCCATCTGCTTTCCACTCAGCCCGGCAAGAAATGCCTGTTGGACGTATGCCTCGCTAAATTTTGAAATAGCATCCTGTAACGGCAGCACTTTTTCGGAGAAACCAGCGGGCTGAACTGCAAGAAATTCGTTGCCGAAAATCGCCTCCAGAAGGTCTTTCGCTTTCTGCGCCTCGGGTGAACTCCATTGTTTAAGAAAATTTTGAATTTGTGGATCCTGCTTCACTGGCTCCAGATCGAGCAACGTCGTGGCCCATTTGCTTTTGCTGAGCGAAAGCCAGATGTCATGGAGATGGTAGATGGCCGAAAAGCTCTCGGCATCCTTTGGTATCCGAGCGACGAAACCGTAGGTAGAGGCTATCTTGGCGATGTCCGCCGTTTGCGTTGCCGGCTTTGCTGCTTCGGTGGATGGCTGGGCCGGCGCGGGAATTGTAGGAGTAGTTTGTGCAGGAGCTGGCTTTGGAGCCTCGGCTGCTTTTTCCGTCGCGGGTTTAGCTGGCTCAGGCTGCGGCGCGGTTGTTTTTTCCGGTGCCTTGTCGCACGCAGTAAATGCAGAGGCGACAAAGAGTGCGGTGACTGGCGCGAAGAGCGAGAGAAGTGAACGGCGTTTCATGGCAAATAGGATGTGTTTTTTCGCGCCCAAGCGCGAGAGGTGCGGCTTGTATGCGCGCAGCAGGGCCAATGCACGCAGAAAACCGCTGAGGCAGCACTGCCCGCCGAGGACACAGTTGATTCCAGTCGCGGGCGGTCCGCGTTTTTAACGCTGAAGCTGATCGTTCAGGAATTTGACGACCTGCTTCACCTTGTCGTCGTCGCCCATGCGGTCTTTCACCAGACGGTGTGCGTGGAGGACGGTGCCGTGGTCGCGGCCACCGAAGGCGTCGCCGATTTCGCAAAGCGACATTTTTGTCAGCTCACGCGTGAGGAACATGGCGATCTGGCGCGGGAAGGCGATGCTGTTTGGGCGTCGTTTGCTGGTCATGTCGGCGAAACGAACGTCGAAGTGTTCGGCGACGCGTTTTTGGATTTGCTCCACGCTGACGGTGCGGCGCGCTTCTTCCTGCAGGAGATCTTTGAGCAAAATCTCGATGCGTTCCTGCGATGGCTTGGTGCCGCTGAGCGAACGGAATGATGCGACTCGCATGAGCGCGCCTTCGAGGCGGCGGATGTTTGTGCGGATGCGCTCGGCTACAAACTGAATAATCTCAGGCTCGATGATCGCGCCGATGCTGGCCGCTTTCTTTTGTAAGATAGCCATGCGCGTTTCGACATCGGGCGCTTGCAACTCGGCGGTGAGGCCCCATTCAAAGCGCGAAACGAGTCGAGGTTCGAGGTTGCCGATTTCAGCGGGCGGTCGGTCGGAGCTGAGGACGATCTGTTTGTGTCCGTCGAATAGCGTGTTGAACGTGTGGAAGAACTCTTCCTGAGAACGCTCTTTGCCGGCGAAAAAGTGGATGTCGTCAATGAGCAGCACGTCCACCTGACGGTAGCGCTTGCGGAATTTCACAAGCGTGCCGTTCTGAATCGCATCAATGAACTCATTGGTAAATTTTTCGCTCGTGACGTAGCAGACCTTCATCTTCCGCGTGGACATCAGGTGATGGCCGATGGCGTGCATGAGATGCGTTTTGCCGAGACCTACTCCGCCGTAGAAAAACAGCGGGTTATAGACTTTGCCGGGATTTTCCGAGACGGCACGGCAGGCGGCGGCGGCGAATTCGTTGTTCGAGCCGACGACAAAATTATCGAAGCTGTTTTTCGGATTCAGTCCGTTCGCCACGGCCTTCTCGTCGGTTTCCTCCTCGGTGAGCTGCACGCGGGGTTTCGCGCGCTCGGGCTCATGGTGCGGCACTTGGGCGAGACCGGCACTGACAAAGCGGATTTCGCGGGCGCTCTTTAATGTGAACAACGCGGCGGCACGCAGCGGGTCGAAGTAATTGTCTTCAATCCAGTAGCGGTAGATCTCATTCGGGACACGAAGCGTGAGATGTTCGGGGCTGAGTTCGACGAGTTCGGTTTCCTTGAACCAACGGTCAAAAATATCAGCGGAAACCTCTGCGCGGAGCGCAGAAGCTATTTCGGCCCAGACGGGCGCGAGATTTTCAGTAGTGGGAATTTTATCCACAGGGCGGTTTTGGTCGTTTTTTCGGGCTGTTATGGGGGAGTGGCAAGCGCGGAACTGAGCTAGTTTCTAGCCTAGAGGCGCGTGAGTGCGTTCCACACTTCCGGCTGGGCAGCCGGAAAATGAACCTGTAAAACGCTTTCGCGAAACGATTTGCAGGACGGATGAGCGTGGAACGCCGATGACTACATTATTTTGAACATGCGGCAGCGCTTCCGTCGCCGGGCAAGCGACAGAAAGTTTACATGGTTGATGATATGCCGAGTTATTCACGAGTTATTCACACCAGCGATTTTCATGACCGCCGGAGGTCGCGGAGCATGAAAATAGCGAGGATTGCGGACAAGGTTTTTCGCTGTGGATATGGAAACTTTTTTTGAAGAAAAAACTTGCCCCGCGCTGGAGTGCCGAATTTTGCACGCTTGCCGCGTTGTCGTGACATGAAAGTCACGCAAACAAGACGATCCGCACGCAGTCATGGCTCTGGAATCAAGCATCTATGCGGGTTTTAGCACGATGCGTTCTTCTCGATCATGCGTTGCTTCGCGGAACTGGAAGTCGAAAAACACACCGCAACGAGGAATGTCACGAGCGTGCCGAGCGTGATGCGCCACGGAAACGCAAGCACGAGCGCGGGCACCACCTCGCCTTTGGGATTCAGCGTTGTAAAACCCACGAGCTTTTGAAGGTCGCCATTACTCAGAAAAACAACGGCCACAAAGCCGGCGATCATCGCGATCACGTTGCCCACATCGCTGCCGCGCGTTCTTGTGAAGACTGCGACGAGGAAAATGCCGAGCAGCGAGCCGAAGGTGAAGCCGAGTATTCCCAGAACGAGCGGAATGATAGCCGCCGTTGGATCGAACGCCATGTATGCCGCAGTCCCCACTCCTACGAGCACCACAAAGCCCGCAAACAACGTGGTGCTCCATCGCAGCACACGCACGCGTGCAGCCTCATCGAGCGTTCCGCGCGCTTCGCGATATGGCAGGACAAAGTCGCGCGCAAAGCTGGTCCCGAGCGCATTCAGCGCGGTGCTGAGCGAGCCCATCGCCGTAGCCATGATGCCGGCGATTACCAGCCCGCGCATCCCGGCGGGCATTTCAGTGATGATGAAATATGGAAACGCCTCACGGGGCACCACGTTCCCCGGAAGCTGTGCGGTTCCGGTCTTGTAGTAGGCCGTGACCAGAATTCCTACGAGGATGAAGCAGCTCACAACCGGCAGATCCACGAGGCCCGAAAGAATCGTGGCCTTTGCGCTCTCGCGACGGTTTTTCGCGGTGAGCATCCGCTGCACGGTGTCCTGATCAATGCCATGCGTGGCCATGGTCACGAATGTCGATCCGATCACTGCGGCCCAAATCGTGTATTCACTTGTCAGCACATTCTTGATCCACGCCCACGTGCCTGGATCGGCGGGCTTGGCAAAGTCGAAGAACAGCGGCGACTTCATGTGTTCGGTAGCGGTCGCCCAGCCTGCGGGCAACTTCGCCAACAGAAACCAGATCGAAAAACCGAGCGCAGCCACCAACACGCCGACTTGAATGAAGTCCGTCCATATCACCGCGCGAATACCGCCGACCGACGTGTAGAGCGCCGTCAGTGCCGTCACGAGGATCACCGCACCAGCAAAGATGGCGAATTTTTCCCCCTGCCCCACCGGACGCCCCACTGCAAACTGCCACGCAATGACGAGGATGATCGCGCTGACATAAAGCCGCGTCCCCATCGCCAGCACGCGTGTGACCAAAAATGTCGCCGATGCCCAAGTCCGCGAAAGCGGCCCGAAACGCGTGCCGAGGTATTCGTAGAGCGACACCACGCCCTGCCGGTAAAACAGCGGGATAAAAAGAAAGCTCACGATGATGCGCGCGAGGATCGTGCCGATGGCGAATTGCGCGTAGGTCCAGTTGCCATTTTTGAATCCGCTCTCCGGCGCACCCAGAAAAGTCGCCGCCGAAATTTCCGCCGCTAGGATGGATGCGAGCACCGCCCACCATGGCGTCTGCCGGTCGCCCAGCGTGAATCCCTCGACCGAGTTGCTCTTCGAGCGTTGCGCCAGCCCGATGCCGACGATCAGCACGAAGTAAAAGACGACGACAAGGGCATCGAGAACAAAGGCCGTGTTCATCAAGCGCGCGGTGCCTCGGCTGCGGTGGTGGCGATGACGGCTTTTTGCAGCACCTTGGAATTGCGTCCGCTGGTGTCGTATTTTTTCCGGCGCTCCGGCGGCAATTCGTCGGGCGTGACTTCCACGTAGCCGCCTTTTTGCTGGAAGTAATTAAACGCCTGCGTGCTCAGCGCGAAGATGTGCTTCGCGCCTTTTTGTGCGGCGAGTTGCTCGGCAAACGCCATGAGCTTGCGACCGTAGCCCTGGCCTTCGTGCGCCTTTGCCACGTAGAGACAGGCCAGCTCCGCCTTTTGCGCTTCGGGGTAAAAATGCACGGCGGCGCAGGCGACGAGTTGCCTGTCCACTTCGAGAGCCCAATAGTCATCAAGCTGCGACACCAACTCGGCGCGCGTGCGCTTCACCAGTTCGGCGTGCTCCACGCTCGATTTGATCAACGCGAGCACTGCCCTCACATCCTTCTTAAAGATGCGCCGGATTTGCTGGTAATCGTTTCCGTAAATCATCGTGCCCACGCCTTCGGTGCTAAACACCTCCGCGAGCAACGCCTCATCCGTATTTCCGTTCAGCAAATGCACGCGCGGCACTCCGTTTCGACAGGCGCGGGCACCGTGCTCGATTTTGGAAAGCGTGCCCGGGTCGAGTTGTGCGCGGCGCTTTTTCACCAAATCCTCCGCTTCTGCGATACTGAGCTGCTGCACGAGCGCGCCAGCTACCTCGACGCCGTCGCGTG